>JAUXRT010000029.1 GCA_030681635.1 Reyranella sp. | reverse complement strand
AGCAGGAAGCGGCGTAAGCCACTTCCCCAGGATCTTCGAAAACGCCCGGTGGCACTGCCCCGGGCGTTTTTCTTTGATAGGCTTTCCGCCATGGCTTTGACGTTCAGGAAGGCCGTTCCGTCGGAGCGGGAGGATGCCCAGCGGATCCTGTGGACGGCGTTCACGCCCTATATCCGTGACCTCGGCCGCGAGATCACGGCCCATCACTACAGGTTCCTCGCCGCCGCCATCGAGCGCGGCGACGTCTACCTCGCGCTGGAGGATGGAGAGATCGTGGGCGTCGCCGCGACCGAGCGGCGGGACGACGGCATCTACATCGACCGGCTGGGTGTTGCGCCGCCGCGCCAGGGCACCGGCCTGGGGAGCTTCCTGCTGGAGCGGGTCGAGGAGATCGCGCGCTCGAGCGGCCTCAAGGAACTGTCACTCGAGACGGCCGAGATGGCGGAGGGCAACATCCGGCTCTATCGCCGGCATGGCTTCGAGGTCGTGCGCCGCGGGCCACCCTCGCACGGTATGGACGCGCATATGCGGGTCTTCATGGTGAAGCTTCTCTAGAGCATATCTCGTTGTGATAGACCCACCTCATCCTGAGGAGCACCGCGACAGGGGCATGTGAATGCCCCGGAGCGGTGCGTCTCGAAGGATGGGGACCCGTCGTGTTGTTGCCCACCCTTCGAGACGGCTGCTTCGCAGCCTCCTCAGGGTGAGGTTTATGCTAACTGTCCCAGGCGATCGGATAGCGATTGAAGCCGCGGAAGCGGGCGCGGCCGCCGCGTTCCGGTGCCCCGTCGCGCCGTAGCCCGCTGAGGCGGCCGACCAGCCGGCCGATGGCGATCGTGCCTTCCAGGCGCGCCAGAACGGCGCCCAGGCACATGTGCACGCCCGAACCGAAGGCAAAATGGCGGTTGGGCTCGCGGCCGGCATCGAAGCGGTCGGGATCGGGAAACTGCGCCGGGTCGCGGTTGGCCGCGCCGATGCCGATATGGATATAGGTGCCGGCCGCCAGCCGCTCGCCCGCGATCTCGAGGTCGCTGGTGAGGCGGCGGTTGCCCAGTTGGTTGGAACTCTCGAAGCGCAGCCCTTCCTCGACGCAGCTCCTGATCAGCCCGGGGTTTTCGCCCAGCCGCCGCAACTCGCCGGGGAAGCGCAGCAGCGCGTCGATGGTGTTGCCGATCAGGTTGGTCGTGGTCTCGTGGCCCGCGTTCAGGAGGAAGATGCAGTTCTGCACCAGCTCCTCGTGGCTGAGCCGCTCGCCGTCGACGTCGCCATGGATCAGGACGCCCAGCACGTCGCGATCGTCGGCCGGCCGCTTGCGTCGCTCGGCCACCAGCCCGTCGAGATAGGCCGAGAACTCGCTGACCGCCGCATTGCCCGCGGCCAGTCGCTCGGGCCCGGTCACCGGCTCCAGCGCCCCCAGGATGGCCAGTGAATAGCGGCGGAAGGGCGCGCGGTCGCCGGCCGGCACGCCCAGCATGTCGCAGATCACCTCGACGGGCAGGCGGAAGGCGAAATCCTCGATCAGGTCCATGCGTCCGCGCGCGGCATGCTGGGCGATCAGCCCGTCGACCACCGCCTCGATCCTGGGCTGCATCGTGGCCAGGGCACGCGGCGTGAAGGCGGCGGCCAGCAGCTTGCGCACGCGGGTGTGCAACGGCGGGTCGTTGAACACCAGGCTGGTCGTGTGATGGCGGTGGAGCGGCGTGCCGACGCCGAACTTCGGGCCGAACTCGGCCTTCTTGTCGGAACTCATGCGGGCATCGCGGTAGCAGAGCGCGACATCGGCGTAGCGTGAGAGAAAGACGCTGCCGTCGGGCAGGCGCTTCAGCGGCGCGAAGCGACGGAGCGCGTGATAGTAGGGGAAGGGATCGTCGAGGAAACCACGCTCCAGCGCCGCCAGATCGAAGCGTCCGGCAAACGCCCGGGCCTCGTCCGGCGGCAGCTCGATGAGGTTCCCGCTCAGAACTGATCCTCCTTGAGCGCGAACACGGTGCGGCCTGCGGCTTTTAGCGGACCGAGCTGGGCCAGCGCCGGCGGCAGGACCACCTCGGCATAGAAGCGCGCCGTGATCAGCTTGGCTTCCAGGAAGGCGGGGTCGCCGTCGCGCGTGGCGAGCTTGCCCTGTGCCACAAGAGCGCTGCGGGCCAGCAGCCAGCCGCCAAGCGCCGTGCCGGCCAGCCGCAGGAACGGCACCGAGCCCGCCAGCGCCGTCAGCAGGTCTGCCTTGACCGATTGAGCCACCCACCTGGTGGCGTCTTCCAGGGCGTCGGCCGAGGCCAGCACGCCGGCCCGGATCGCCGCCAGGTCGTCGCCGGGGGCCGTCTTCATCTCGTCGGCCAGGGCGCGCATCTCGGCCACCAGGGCCAGCATGGTCTCGCCGCCGTCCTTGGCCACCTTGCGGCCCACCAGGTCGCGCGCCTGGATGCCGTTGGTGCCCTCGTAGATCGGCAGGATGCGGGCATCGCGCAGATGTTGCGCCGCGCCGGTTTCCTCGATGAAGCCCATGCCGCCGTGGATCTGCACGCCGGTCGAGGCGATCTCGTTGCCGAGATCGGTGAACCACGCCTTCACGATCGGGATCAGCAGGTCAACGCGATCCTGTGTCTTGCGCGCGGTTTCCTTGTCCGGGTGCTTCAGGGCGCCGTCGATACCGGCGGCCGTGTAGTAGCCCAGCGCCCGCATCGCCTCGATCTGGGCGCGCATGGTCATCAGCATGCGGCGCACGTCGGCATGATGGACGATCGAGACCGCTTCGGGCTTGGGGCTGCCGTCGTCCTTCGATTGCACGCGGGTGCGGGCGAAGGCTGCCGCCTGCTGGTAGGCGCGCTCGGCGATGGCCAGTCCCTGGATGCCGACCGAGAGCCGGGCGTTGTTCATCATGGTGAACATGTAGGAAAGCCCACGGCCTTCCTCGCCGACCAGATATCCCACC
>JAUXRT010000022.1 GCA_030681635.1 Reyranella sp. | reverse complement strand
TGCAGATCGACTTGGGGAAGCCGCGGTAGTTGAGCGGGGCGGGGATCGCCTTGTGATCCAGGATATAGTCGTGACAGAGCTTGTTCAGCTCCTCGGTCGAGACGCCGGGCACGACGTGGGGCGTGATGAAGTCGAGCGTCTCGGCGGCCAGGCGGCCGGCCCGGCGCATGCCTTCGAAGCCCTCGGGGCCGTGAAGCTTGATGGTGCGGTCGTCGCGCCGCCAGTAGTCGTCGCTGTCGTCGACGAAGTCGCGTGGGCTGCTCATGGCCCCTATTTGGCATGCGATACCGGCGCTCACAAGGCCATGCTAAGCTGCTGATACCATGACAGAAACCAAGACCGTCACCGCCTGCATCCTGGTCATCGGCAACGAGATCCTGAGCGGCCGCACCCGTGATTCCAACATTCAGTATCTCGCGCTCGAGCTCGGCAAGCTCGGCGTCCAGGTCCGCGAATGCCGCGTCGTCCCCGACATCGAGGCCACGGTCGTCGCCACGGTGAACGAGGTGCGGAAGAAATTCGACTATGTCTTCACCACCGGTGGCATCGGCCCGACCCACGACGACATCACCGCCGACTGCATCGCCAAGGCCTTTGGTGTGGGCATCTCCGAGCATCCCGAGGCGGTGGCGCGGATGACCAGGCACTATGGCGACGTGGCGCTGTTCACGCCGGCCCGCCGCCGCATGGCGCGGGTGCCGAACGGCGGCATCCTGGTCGACAATCCCGTGTCGGTGGCGCCGGGCTTCCAGATGGAGAATGTCTTCACCTTCGCCGGCATCCCCAAGGTGGCCGAGGCGATGTTCCAGTCGATGAAGCACCGGCTGGTCGGCGGCACGCCCGTCGTGTCGCGCACCGTGCGCACCAACCTGCCCGAGGGCATCATCGCCGCGCCGCTGGGCGCCCTGCAGAAGCGCTACGAGGACCTCGACATCGGCAGCTACCCGGCCTTCCGCAACGGCAAGCCCAGCGTCTCGCTGGTGCTGCGCGGCACGGATGATGAACGGCTCGCCTTGTCCGCCGCCGAGCTGATGGAAACGATCCGCGGCATGAACGGCGAGGCGGAGGAGTTTGTTCAGTAGAAAACCTCATCCTGAGGAGCCGCACGTAGTGCGGCGTCTCGAAGGATGGGCAAGCGGTGGCTGTGTGGCCCATCCTTCGAGACGCGACCCTGCGGGTCGCTCCTCAGGATAAGGTAGGGCTCATGGCCTGGCCGGTCCTGATTGCGCTCACGGTGCCGGTGACGGCGCTGCTGCTGTGGCTGCATGTGCCGGCGGCGCTGATGTTGGGGCCGCTGGTGGCGGGCATCGTCTTTGCCTCGTGGGGCGGCCAGGTGCGGTTTCCCGTGTCCATCTTCGCCGTGGCCCAGGGCATCGTGGGCGTGCTGATCGCCAGGATGGTGCCGCTCTCGATCGTGGGCGATATCCTGGGCCACTGGGTGCTGTTCTCGACCGGCGTCGTCTCTGTGCTGGCGGCGAGCTGCGGGCTCGGCTGGCTGATGACGCGGCTAAAAATGCTGCCCGGGACCACGGCGCTGTGGGGCATCAGCCCGGGCGCTGCCTCGGTCATGACCTTCATGGCCGAGGCCTACGGCGCCGACATCAGGCTGGTGGCGCTGATGCAGTATCTCCGCATCTTCCTGGTGGCGGGGATCGCGGCCCTTGTCGCGCGGATGTTCGGCGTCAGTTCGTCCTATGGGGCGGCGGTCATCGTGTGGTTTCCCGAGGTCCACTGGCTGCCGCTCGGTGAGACGCTGGCGCTCGCCATCGTGGGCCCGCTGGTCGCGCGCCTCCTCAACATTCCCGCCGGCGCCTTCCTGGTGCCGATGGTCGCCGGCATCGGCCTCACGCATTTCGACCTCATGACAATCGAGCTGCCGACCTGGCTGCTGGCCGCCAGCTACGCGCTGGTCGGCTGGAACGTGGGCCTCCGCTTCACGCGGCCGCTGCTCGTCCATGCCGCGCGTGCGCTGCCGCGCATCCTGGTCTGCACCCTGCTGCTGATCGCGATCTGCGGCGGCATCGCGGCGCTGTTCGTGCTTGTGGCCGATGTCGATCCGCTCACCGCCTATCTCGCCACCAGCCCGGGCGGCTCCGATTCGATCGCCATCATCGCGGCCTCCACCAACTGCGACGTCTCCTTCGTGATGGCGATGCAGACCGTCCGCATGATCGCGGTCCTGCTGCTGGCGCCGGTGCTGACCAAATTTATCGCCAAGCGGCTCACCGCAGCTTGAAGACCAGCTTGCCCTTCAGGTGACGCGCCTTGCTGATGCCGACGGCTTCGGCGGCATCGGACAGCTTGAACAGCCGGACCGGCGGCACCTTGACGGCACCCGCGCGCACAAGCTCGGCGATGCGCTCGAGCGCCGGCCGGTCGCGGCCGACGGCCGGCCGCAGCGAGATCACATCGCCGCGGTCGGGCTTGGGTGCCTGCGGGCCCGAGGCGATGAAGGCCGCGCGGCCGCCGGGCTTCAGCACCGCGAAGGACTGCAGCGCGACCTCGCCGCCCACGGTCTCGAACACCGCGTCGATATTGCTCACGACCTTGCGGAAGTCGGTGGCGTTGTAGTCGATGACCTGATCGGCGCCGAGTTCGCGCATCCAGGCATGGTTGCCGGCACTGGCGGTGGTGATGACGCGGGCGCCGAGATGCTTGGCGAGCTGGATGGCGAAGCTCGCGACGCCGCCCGCGCCGCCCTGGATCAGGATCGTCTCGCCGGCCTTCAGTTTGATCGAATCCTCGATCGCCCGGATCGCCGTGAGGCCGGTGAGGGCGAGCGCGGTGGCATCGACATGAGACAAGGCCGCCGGCTTCTTCGCCACGATGGCGGCGCCAACCGCGATCTTTTCGCAATAGGTCCCGTCGCGGCCCGCTTCCAGCACGCCGAACACCTCGTCGCCGATCTTGAGGTCCTTCACGTCCGTACCCACGGCGCTGACCACGCCGGAGAAATCGCGGCCCAGGATCACCGGGAAGCCCGGATGGGTGTAGTCGCCGGCGCACACTTTCCAGTCGGCGCCGTTCACGCTGGCGGCCATGGTATCGACCACGATCTGGCCCGGCGCGGGCGAGGGATCGGGCAGGTCGCCGTATGTCAGGACCTCCGGTCCGCCGTATTGTTGAATGTATGCAGCCTTCATGGTGTGCTGACCTTTGCCTAGGAGAGTTGGTGCAGGACTATAGCCGACAGTTGCCCGACAGGAGATCAGCCATGTTCGACCTCGACCAGTTCGTCGCCGATCTTCGGGCAACGCTGCCCGAGCGGTCCCGCCAGCCCATGAAGGAGGTCGTGGCCCGCGCCATCTCCGATCCCGCAGCCCTCATCGATTGTATCGGCGAGCCGGACAAGGCGGGTGTCCAGGTGCTGTACAAATCGCCTGAGCTCACGGTGCTCAACCTGCTGTGGGCGCCC
>JAUXRT010000018.1 GCA_030681635.1 Reyranella sp. | reverse complement strand
ATCTTCGGCAACAACAAGGTGCTCGACTGGGTCCAGAAGAAGGGCATGGCCGACGACGAGGCGCTGACCCACCGCTGGCTCAACAAGGCGCTGGAGACGGCGCAGGGCAAGGTCGAGGCGCGCAACTTCGAGATCCGCAAGAACCTGCTGCGCTTCGACGACGTCATGAACCGCCAGCGCACGGAAATCTACAAGGAGCGCATCGAGCTGATGGGCACCGAGGACGTGTCGGAGACGGTGGCCGGCATGCGCCGCGACGTCATCGACGCGCTGGTGAGCCGCACCATCCCCGAGGATGCCTACGCCGAGCAGTGGAAGGTGGCGGAGCTCAAGGACGAGGTGCAGCGCGTGTTCGGCCTCGACCTGCCGGTTGAGCAGTGGGCGAAGGACGAAGGCATCGCCGACGAGGAGATTCGCTCACGCCTGAACGAGGCGACCGAACGCCTGTTCGCCCAGAAGGTGGCCCAGTACGGGCCGGAAGTCTGGCGCCAGGTCGAGAAGAGCGTGCTGATGCAGCTGTTCGACCAGGGCTGGAAGGACCACCTGCTCCACCTCGACCATCTGCGCCAGGGCATCGGGCTTCGCGCCTATGGCCAGAAGGACCCGCTGAACGAATACAAGCGCGAGGCGTTCAACCTCTTCAGCGACCTGCTGACCGGCCTGCGCGAGCAGGTGGTGGCGCTGCTGGCCACGCTGCAGCTGCGCATGGACGCGCCGCCGATGCCCGAGATGCCGCAGCAGATGCGCGAGATCCACGAGGACCCCGCCCTCGCCTCGGCGATGCGCGACGATCCGGCCTTCGACCCGGCCGATCCGGAAGGGGGCGGCGTCGCCACGCTGCATCGTCCGCGCCCGGCCAGGCAGGCGCTCGACGTCAACGATCCTTCGACCTGGGGCAAGGTCGCGCGCAACGCCACCTGCCCCTGCGGCTCCGGCAAGAAGTTCAAGCACTGCCACGGCCGGGTCTGATCAGCTAGGGGTCGATCACGGCGATCATGACACCCGACCCGCCAAGCCTCCGAACCTCGGGTGATCCCTATTCAGTCCTGTCCGCGGCGCCGATCGCGATCGTCGCGGCCTTCATAATCGCCGCCAACGTTTTCCTCGTCGGCTTCCGTCTGCAACTGCCCTATCCGATCAGCCCCTGGGAGGCCGGGATCGTCACCGATGCGTGGCGAATGCTCCAGGGCGAGAGCGTCTACGCCGCGGGAGCAGGCCATGCCACGCATATGTACGGTCCCTTGACGATCATGTCGCTTGCCGGCGTGTTCGAGTTCACCGGACCGACACTGCTGCCCGGCCGAGTGGTATCGGCGATATCGGGCGCCGTCGTCGTGATCTTGCTGGCCGCGATCTTCAGCCGAGGCGGCCGCCTGGCGCTGGCCGTGGCCGTGGCGATCTTGCTGGCTGCCAACAGCCGCACCGGGAACTATTTCATCGAAGCGCGCCCAGACATGATTTCGGCGCTGTTTGCGACGCTGGCGCTGATCGTCCTCTATCTGGGCAGCGAATCGAAGGTCAGGTCGTCGGGGCTCTGGCTGACACTGGCCGGCTCTGGACTCATGGTGGTCGCGGTGATGTTCAAGCAGACTGCCGCCGTCTTCGCGTTTGTTCCGCTGCTCGCCTTGCTGGCGAGGTTCGATGGAATCCTGGTCCGCGCGCGCTGGGAATACGCCGCAATACCCGTCGCCGGCCTGCTGCTAGCCATGGGCGCGGTCTGGGTCTTCGCGCCGGGCCTGTGGTACGCGATGGTCGAGGTTCCAGCGCAGTATCGCATCTCCGCCCTGCGCGCGGGCCGGATTGCCGTCGAGCTGCTCGCGAGTTTCCCGCTTTTCATTCTGGCCCTGACGCACTGGCTGCTTACCGACCTGCGGGAGAGCCTGCGGTCGCCGCGCATACGCTGGTTGGTGGCGACAATGATCTGCGCCGCTTCCAGCTCGGTCGTGGCCTACGCCAAGGAAGGAGGCAACATCAACTGCCTGCTCCCGGCCATTCTTGCCTTTGGTGCATTCTGCGCATGGCGCGCCCCGCTCGGCCTTGCGATCCTGCGCGATGTCGGCCGTCCCCCCGCGACGCGGATGGCCGTCGCAGCGCTGTTTGCCGGCTTGCTGTTTGCGCAAACCTATCCGCTGCCTGGACCGCTTACTCGGGAGGCGCTCGCTTGGGGGCATGGCGTTGACGACCGCACCAAGATCATTGCCGAGGTACGACTGCTCCCGGGAAAGGTCGTCAGCCCCGACGATCCGACGATCGCCCTGATCGCCAAGGCGTACGCTGGAAGGACCGCCGTTTTCGAGACGGACGCCGTCAGATGGGACCCCAATCGCTTTGACCGGATATGGGCGGAAATCGATTCAGCGGACTACGTGATCACCATGCGGCCGCTGAAGACGATGGCGGGATTTGGCACCGAGGAGCTAACCCTGCTGTCCCGAGGATTCGTCAAAAGCGGCTTCACGACCACTGCCACACCCGTCTATGAATTGTGGCGCCGCCTTGATCGTCCACTGTAGCGGACCAGCTCCGACGGCGCTCAAATCTGCAGCCGGTTGAAGATGAAGCGCGGCAGGTGCTGCACGATCAGCATGATCAGCCGCCATCTGGCCGGCGTGTAAACCACCGGGCGACCCTTCGCCATCGCGTCCACCGTCGCTTGCGCCACCTCTTCGACGGTGGCGAGCCGGCGGCCCTGCGCCTTCAGCCTCGCCGCCATCGGCGTGTCGGTGGGGCCGGGCTTGATCAGCACGATCCTGACATCCGTTCCGGCAAACCGATGTTCCATGCCTTCGGCGTAGCGCGCGACGAGTCCCTTGGACGCGCCATAGACATAGTTCGCCTTGCGGCCGCGATCCCCGGCAACCGAACCGATGATGGCGATCGTGCCGCGACCGGCCCGGCCCAGGGTCGCGGCGAAGGCTTCGGCGAACAGGACGGGCGAGAGGGCATTGACCTCCATGATCTCGCGGCAGAAGGCCAGGTCGTCCTGGCACTGCTGCTGCACGGGCAGCACGCCATGGGCGATCAGGACGGCATTGATCGGCCCGCCTGATGCGATCGACGCGGCAAGGGCTGCGATCTCGGCGGGCGCCATGAAATCCACCGTCGCGAGCGCCACGGACGATTGCGGACTGCGGACCCTGAGGTCTGCCGCCATGCGCTCGCCCTTGGCGATGTCGCGCACGACGAGGGTGAGGTCGACCGCCCCCTGCTGCACCCACAGGCGGCAGCAATGCTCAGCAATGGCCGATGTTGCGCCCACGACGACGATCCGCATGGTCCCCTCAACTTCCCATCAACCGTTGCGACATGGCCGAGCTCGTGCCGGGATCGCGGAAGCGCGCGAACTCGGCGAGGTTCGGATAGGTGGCCTCGAACAGAGACCGCGGCATCCGCGCATCCTTGGCGAGATAGAGCCGGCCGCCCGCCTCGCGCACGATCGCATCGAGCCGCTCGAACAGGGCCGGCACGGCACGCCGGTTGGGAAAGTCGAGGGCCAGGGTCACGCCCGCAGCCGGAAAGCTCATCAGCCCTGCCGGCGGACGGTCGCCGAAGGTTTTTAGAACGGCGAGGAAGGAGCCTTCTCCCGACCGCGCCACAGCATCGAGCATTTCCCGCGTCGCCTCGACGCGCGCCGCCTGCGGCACGACACTCTGGTACTGGAAGAACCCGCGCGGGCCGTAGAGCCGGTTCCATTCCAGGAGGCTGTCGAGCGGGCAGAGAAACGGCTCGTAGTGGACGATGCGCGGGCCGGCGCGACGTCCGGCCAGGTGGAAATAGAGTGCATTCAAGGGCCGCAAGGTGAGCCCGTTCACCAGCGAGACCGGCGGCGTCAACGGCATCCTGCGCGTCCGCGCGCGCCAGGGCGCCGCGCCCTCGGTCTCGCCGGCCGGCCGCGCCCGCATGAAGAGGCCGCGCAAGGCGCCGGCAGAGCGGCAGTCGATCCACGACACCGCATGTTCCCAATCCCGCTCGGATCCGTCGGACAGGGCGAAGAATTCGTCGAGACCCTCAAAGGCGATCGTCTCGGCCTCCAGCCAGGGACCGGAAACGCGGCGAAGCTGCAGCTCGGCCTGGGCAATCACGCCGGTCAATCCAACACCACCCACGGTCGCGGCGAACCAGTCCGGTCGAAGCCCCGGGCCGGCATCGCCCGGGCTGGCATCGATCGTCTCGCCGTCGGTGCGCACCAGCCGCAGCTTGGTTACATGCTCGCCGAACGTGCCGAACGCATGATGGTTCTTGCCGTGGACGTCGTTGGCGATGGCACCGCCCACGGTCACCATCTGCGTGCCCGGCAGGACCGGCAGACTCCAGCCCCGGGGTATCGCCAGCCGCTGGATGTCGCGCAGCAGCACCCCCGATTCGCAAGCCAGGCGGCCGACCTGATCGTCGAAGGCGATGAGCCGGTCGAGCCGGGAAGTGCTCCACAGGGTGCCCCCGGGATTGAGGCAGGCGTCGCCGTAGCTGCGCCCCATGCCGTACGCGATGCCCCGCCGATGCCCAGCAAACCCGTCGGCAAGCCGGTCGCGATCCAGGAGTTCGATGACCTCGTGAGGATGGGCGCTCAATCGTCCCCACGATGAAACCGGCCTCATGCCGCCGGCACGCGGAAGATGTTCGCCGCCAGCGCAATCAGCGCATAGAGTATCGCCAGCCTCATCCACCGCCTCGGCCGTCACGTTGAATCCTAACACAGATTACGTTGCAGAATGAACCCGCCGACACCTTGGCCGACCATGCGCGCCCTGCTTCAGCTCATGCGTCCAAAACAGTGGGTCAAGAATGCCTTTGTTTTCGCACCGCTGGTTTTCACCCGGGGCTACCTCGACCCCTCCGCCGTCACGGCAGCGACCCTTGCCTTCGTTCTATTCTGCCTCGCATCGTCGGCAAGCTACATCGTCAACGACATTCACGACATCGAGCAGGATCGTCAGCATCCGAAGAAGAAGCTGTCCCGCCCCCTGGCGTCAGGCAGGATATCGCACACCAGCGCGCTGATCCTGCTGGGTGTGCTCGTGTTCTTCCTGGCCCTGGGCGCTTTCGCGATGCCGCAGGTCCTGGCCGTGATCGCGGCCTACATGGCCTTGAACCTGGCCTACACCTTCGTGCTCAAGTATCAGCCCGTCGTCGATATCTTCTCGATCGCGATCGGCTTCGTCCTGCGCGTCTACGCCGGCGCCGTTGCGCTCTCCGTTCCCTTGTCGAACTGGATGGCGATCACGACCCTGTCTCTTGCGCTCTATCTCGCCGCCATCAAGCGCCGCCAGGAGCTGGCCAGCAACGGTGCCAGGAGCCGGGCGGTGCTGCAGGCCTATTCGGCAACCCTGATAGATCGCTACGCCGAAATTTCGGCGACCGGCGCGCTGATCTTCTACAGCCTGTTCGTGATGTCGACCTATCCGAACCTGGTCTTCACCATTCCCTTGGTCATCTTCGGCCTGTTTCGCTACTGGTACATCGTCGAACAGCTCGACCAGGGCGAGTCGCCCACCGACGTGATCCTGACCGACTGGTCGCTGGCCTTGACCGTCCTCGCGTGGATCGGCGTTTGCGTCTGGATGCTGTGGCCTTGACCTGAATAGCCGCCAGATGCCGATCACCACTCTCGTCCGGCGCGCGACAATCTGCATCCTGTGGCTCCTGGCCCTCTGGAACAGCTGGGAATGCCGGGGGCTGTTCAGCGACGGCGCCTGGGAACTGGTCGAAGCCGTGCACAAGGGTGGGTTCTTCAATTTCGACAACAAAGCCCGCGAATACGCGATCGGCACCACCCAGATTCCCCTGGTGATCGGGCTGAAGCTTGGCCTCACCGACCTGCACTGGCTGAGCCGATTGCTGTCGCTCGGCGCCTTCGCCCTGCCGACGGTTCTGTATCAAATCGCGCTGATGCGCGCCAAAGACGATGCTGTTCTTCTGGCCGCAGTGGTTGCGGCCGTTGCGGTGGTTTTCCTGCCGGGGTCGTTCTTCATCATAGGCGAATACAATACGGCCTACGCCCTTGCCGTCGCGGCGGCGGCGTGGGTGACGACATCGGAGCGGCCGCGCCTGGTCGACGGTATCGGCTTGGTCATGCTGGCCGTCCTCGCGTTGCGCACCTACGAGGTCTTCAGCTATCTCGGCCCGCTGCTCGCCGTGATGATCGTCTGCGCCATTCCACGCGACCTGCCGAAGCCTCTCCGGTTGGCCGGCGACTCGCCCATCGGACGCCTGTTGCTCATGGGTCTGCCGATCACGGTTGCCGGCCTCGCCTTCACCGGCATTTTTCCGGCTCCGATTTTCGCCACCGCGCTACTGGTGACGGCGACCCTCCTGGCGTGGCGACACCCGCGATGGCGGCCCAGCCTGGCAGGCGCCCTCTATCTGCTGGCGGCGGCCCTCTTCCTGGCCGGCGCCGTCGTGGCCCTCGATTCCTCCACGCGCGTGTATGGCACGACCGTCGTGCAACAGACTCTCTTCGCGTTCTGGCCAAATGCCCAGTTCGTCCTCGCGCTTGTTGCGACCCTCATCGTTGTCGCCTGGTCGCTCGCCAGGCCCGAGGCGCTTCGCGGGAACCGTCTCTATCTTTGGGCCGGCCTGCCTCTGGCATTGCTCGCCCTTTCGCCGTTGCTTGCATTGAGCGATTCGATCCGACCTCTGGGCACTCATGCCTATGCCGTGCGCACCATCTGCGGTTTCGTGATCGCCGCGATCATCGCTTTCATCTGGGCCCGCACGGCAGGCCCCGGCGCGATGCTCGCAGCCTTTGGAATTCTCAAAAACCCCGAGGCAGCGAACCGATTTCTCAAGTTTTCCTTCATGCTGTTGCTGGCCGCCCTGCCGGCCCAAATTCTCTACACGACGACATGGATCTCCTTCCTCGACACGGTCCGAACGACGGTACGAACACATCAAGGCGTGATCTCTCAGCAGGACACGCCGCCGGCGATATCCCGCTACTACTGGGATGGCGGAGACATGACGTTCATATCGGATCTGAGCCTGGTCTTGCGATCCAGGCCGGGTGACGGGATCATCAGTTCACCCGAAGTCCCGCAGCCAGGACCTCCCCGGAGCCTCGGCGGGTATTTTTGGCGCGACTAGGCTCAAAATGCCTGTCACATTTGGGCCGCTGCGGAGCCGACCAAGGGTCGTCACTACGATGAGATTCCGATCCTTGCCGCCATGCCTTCAAAACCCGCTGTAAGCCCAGGCCACGGCTCACTACCCGCGACGACGCCGGTCGCGACGGCCCTCTACGTCCTGACCGGATCGATCGTCCTCGGCTATACGATCGGCATCGCCATCGTCGGCCCGTCGATGTACGCGGATCAGGGCACGGGCTTCCTCATCCTCGAGGCGATGAAGCGCGGCGGCCCCTTCAACGAGATGCCGGTGCCAGATCCCGCCGACATCTCACGGGACATGGGCTTCTTCGTCGCCTGGTGGTCGCCCGGCCAGTACCTCGTGCCGGGGCTCTTCAAGGCGCTCGGCTTCGACCTCGGACAGGCGATCACCATCACCGTTGCCTTGTGTTCGGCGCTGGGTCTCGTCGGCCTCCACTTCCTGTATCGGAGCTGGGGGTTTCCGCCGCTCAGCATCGCGATCACGCTCCTGGTCCTGGCCGGCGCCCGGCTGTTTTCCCACCAGTTCGCCTATTACGGCGGTGGCGAGATCATCCTCTTCGCTCTCACGCCGTGGTTCCTGCTGCTCCTTTTCCGGATGCGCGCATTTTCACCCGGCAAGGCACTGTGCATTTTCGCAGCCATCGTCGTCCTTACCGTCGCCAAGCTCTCAGGCCTCGTGCTGGCCGTCGCCTCCGTCGCCGCTCTGCAGATTGTCGACCTGAAATCGGATCGCCCGGGCAAGGTGCGACGGCTGGTGACGGCCGGCGTCATGCTCGCCGTGCTGGGCGTTGCCTTCAGGATCCTCTGGCTGTCCCGGGGGGAAACGC
>JAUXRT010000012.1 GCA_030681635.1 Reyranella sp. | reverse complement strand
ACAAGATCACCTATCTGCCGATCGTCGACGGCACGGTGCGCCTGGCCAACCTGCGCTCCGGCGGTCTCGACCTGATCGAGCGCGTGCTGGCCACCGACATCAAGACGGTGCGCGACAATCCCAAGCTGAAGCTCAGCAAGGCGACGTCGCTGGGCTACCTCGGCCTCACCATAAATCTTGCCAATGGTGACAAGGCCAACACGCCGCTCGCCAAGGATCCCCGCGTGCGTCGTGCGCTCGAACTCAGCATCGACCGCGAGGCGCTGAACCAGGTGGTGTTCAACGGCGAGTTCGTGCCGGGCAACCAGTGGGTCAGCCCGCAGAATCCGTACTATCAGCAGGCCTTCCCTGTTCCCAAGCGCGACGTCGCCAAGGCCAAGGCGCTGATGAAGGAAGCCGGCGTCACCGGCCCGCTCACCCTCGATTTCATGGTGCCCAACGGCCCCGAGACGCGCGCCGTCGCCGAGGTCGTGCAGTCGATGGCGGCGGAAGCCGGCTTCGACCTGAAAATCCGCGTCACCGAGTTCGCGACTTCGCTGAAGCAGGGCGAGGACGGCGCCTACCAGGTCTACCTGATCGGCTGGAGCGGTCGCAGCGATCCCGACGGCAACTCCTTCTCGTTCCAGACCTGCGGCTCGCCGCAGAACAACGCCAAGTATTGCGACAAGGACGTCGACGCCGCGCACCAGGAGGCGCGGACCAAGAGCGATCCGGCCGAGCGCAAGAAGGCTTATGAGAAGGTCGCGGCCAAGTTCCTGGCCGAAGGCTCGATCATCTACCTATATCACACGCAGGTTCTGGTCGCGCACACCGACAAGGTCGAGGGTTACAAGCAGATGCCCGACGGGCTGGTGCGCGTGATCGGCATCAAGCTCAAGTAGCGTGCTCGCCTTCCTCACCCAGCGGCTGCTGCAGATCATCCCGACACTGATCCTGGTGTCGATGCTGATCTTCGGCCTGCAGCAGCTGCTGCCGGGCGACCCGGCACTGATCATGGCGGGCGAGGAGCGCGATCCGCAGGTGCTGGCGGAGATCCGCCAGCAGTACCGCCTCGATGAGCCGATCCCGGTCCAGTACTTCTACTGGATCAAGGGTGTGCTCTCGGGGAACCTGGGCGAATCCATGCGGCTGAAAAGCTCGGTGAGTTCGCTGGTGGCCGAGAAGCTGCCGGTGACGCTGCAGCTCGCCGCCATGGCCCTCATCGTGGCGCTGGGAATCGGCATTCCGGCCGGCATCATTTCCGCCGTGAAGAAGGATACCGCCTGGGACTATGGCGCCAACCTCTTCGCGCTGTGGGGCATCAGCACGCCCAACTTCTGGCTGGGCATCCTGATGATCTTCCTGTTCTCGGTGACGCTCGGCTGGCTTCCCGCCTCGGGCTACGTGCGGCTGGGCGAGGATTGGCGGGCGAGCCTGGCCACCACCGTGATGCCGGCCTTCGTGCTGGGCAACGCCATCGCCGCCATCCTGATGCGCCATACCCGCAGCGCCATGCTGCAGGCGATGGGCGCCGACTATGTCCGCACCGCCCGCGCCAAGGGTCTCTACGAGAAGCGCGTCGTGCTGAAGCATGCGCTGCGCAATGCCATGACGCCGGTGATCACCCTGGGAGCGCTCGAGTTCGGCACGCTGCTGTCGGGCGCGGTGCTGACCGAGCAGATCTTCACCATCCCGGGCTTCGGCAAGCTGATCGTCGATTCGGTGTTCAACCGCGACTACGCCGTGGTCCAGGGCGTCGTGCTGGTCACCGCCACCACCTACATCACGCTGAACCTGCTGGCCGACATCGCCTACGTGTTGGTCAACCCGCGGCTGCGGGGCTGACGATGACCGCCGCCACCCTGCCCACCACTGCAGCCGTCGCCGCCAGCGAGGAGAACCCCTGGGCGCGGGCCTGGCGACGTCTGCGCCGGCGCAAGGGCGCCATGGTCGGACTCGCCATCGTGGCGGCCTTCATCGTGGTCGCCATCTTCGCACCGCTGATCGCGCCCTACGATCCCATCGCCACGAGCTGGAGCGCGGTGCGCAAGGCGCCGTCCTGGGCCCATTGGCTGGGCACCGACGAGGTCGGCCGCGACATCCTGAGCCGCATTATCTTCGGTGCCCGCGCCTCGCTCAGCGCCGGCGTGGTCTCGGTCGGCATCGCCGTCGGTATCGGCGTGCCCCTGGGCCTGCTCGCGGGCTATGCCGGCGGCTGGATCGATGCGGTGCTGTCGCGCATCGTCGACGCCATGCTGGCGGTGCCGTTCCTGATCCTGGCCATCGCGCTCGCGGCCTTCCTGGGGCCGAGCCTCTCCAACGCCATGATCGCCATCGGTGTCACGGCGACGCCGATCATTGTCCGCCTGACGCGCGGCCAGACCCTGGCCGCGCGGGTCGAGGACTACGTCGAGGCAGCGCGCGCCGTGGGCAATCCGCGCTGGCGCATTGCGCTCCGCCACATCCTGCCCAACATCGTGCCGCCCCTGCTGGTGCAGGCCTCGCTGGCCGTCGCCGGCGCCATCATCGCCGAGGCGGCGCTGTCGTTCCTCGGCCTCGGCCAGCAACCGCCCTCGCCCTCCTGGGGCAGCATGCTCAATTCCTCGCAGCGCTTCATCGCCCAGGCGCCCTGGATGGCTTTCTGGCCGGGCTTCGCGATCTTCCTGGCGGTGTTGTCGTTCAACCTGCTGGGCGACGGCCTGCGCGACGCGCTCGACCCTCGGCACAGATAGATTCGGGCACAGATAGATCCGATCAAGGCCAGATCCCGCCGGAGGCGCACTCCCCAAGCAGCGCACCTCCAGCGGAGATCAGGCCGCAGGGATCAGTTCGAGGCGGT
The DNA here is from genome assembly GCA_030681635.1 of Reyranella sp. Classification (GTDB taxonomy): domain Bacteria; phylum Pseudomonadota; class Alphaproteobacteria; order Reyranellales; family Reyranellaceae; genus Reyranella. The sequence goes on along the minus strand of JAUXRT010000012.1, from coordinate 4,219 downwards.
TCCCCGAGGCAGCCCCGTGGAGTCGAGCTGCAACTCGACACCCAGCACGGCGGACTCCGGCGCCTCGACTTCGGGCAGCGGCTTGCTCGGATCGACTGCCTTGACCATGCCCACGATCCGCTTGACGCCCGAACTCGACTCCTCGGAAACCAGGCGCCGCCAGCCCTGCTTCTCCCAGTACTTCACGTCGCCCGGCAGCGCCTGGACGTAGAGCGTGTTGGAGCCGCGGCCCTCGGCCAGCTTGCGGCAGCGCTCGAGCAGCATCTGCCCGATGTTGTGGCCGCGGAAGCGCTGGATGACGGCCAGACGCTCCGGCATGGCGAACGACTGGAACCAGCGGACCCGAACGGTACCCACCGGCTCGTCGCCGACATAGGCGATGACATGGGTAGCGCCGAAGTCGTGGCCGTCGAACTCCTCGGAGTACGGCATGTCGAGTTCGCCGATGAAGCAGGCCGCCCGCACCGCGAAGGCATGCAGGGAATCTTCCATCCTCATGGCGAGCTTGGTGGTGATGGCCTCACCGCCGATCGATTGCGCGATTGCGTTCATCTCACATCTCCTCAATTCACGCGTCTTTCGGGCCGCGGGGCGTGTGGGTTGGAAGCGCCACGCGCTGCCGACTTCTCGAGGATGCCCAGCGCATCCAGGCGGTCTTCCGGCCGGTTCATGATCATCGGCTCGGTGTCGAGTTTCACGGCGCCGGCCACTGGCTCGAGCTCGCAATAGACCGCGTAATACTCATGGTCGGAGAAGTTGAAGACCCTGTCGTCGACCCGACGAAAGCCTTCCTTCTCCATCATCGGCATGTGCCGCCGCTGAAGGTGGAGATAGACCTTGGTGTAGCCCTTGCGGCGGGCGAACTCCTTGCACCAGGCATTGATCTCGTGGTGGATGCCGAGACCGCGGAACGGCCGCAACACGACGCAGCGCTCGAACTTGCAAAACGACTGGAACCAGCGGAGCCGCATGGATCCGGCCGGCTCGCCGTCGACGTACATGATGACGTGCGAGGCCGTGTAGTCGTTGCCGTCGAACTCCTCGACGTATGGGCAGGCCTGCTCGCCCATGAAGACGGCGGCGCGCAGCATGTAGCACTGCATGAGCTCGTCTGAAGTAGATGCAAGTTTGATGGTCACGACGGGGTGGTTGCCCACCCCGACCGGCGGTTGCACGGTCATGTTAGTCCCCCTCGGTCAGTACTCCGTTGTCATTCCGGAAGCGGCGGCCCCCAGCCGTCACCACCGGAACATTCGCTGAAAGTTGCGCGAGCACGTCGGTCACGACGGTCGCTGTCATTCCCTTTGCGCCGGCACGGATCGCCGTCGCCGACACCGCATCGCGGCGCAGCACGCACCACGGATAGATCCAGCCGCATTCGTCGTAGATCTGGCGCACGTACATGCCGCCGTTGTCGGTGCCGTGCAGGCCATGCAGGCGGACTCCCGGATGGGTCTTCTTGATCTCGCCGATGACGCCCTGGAAGCCCTTCTTGTAGTAGATCTCGGGGAAGACAACGACTTCAACGCGATCCTGCATGTCGGCCTCGGCCACCGCGAGGTCGATCAGCACCTTCCGCGTTTCCGGCGGCAGGAACATGCGGCCGGTCGGGAAGTAGTCGACGTTCGCATCGGCCTTGTCGGTCTTCTCGTAGATCTGGAAGCCCTTCTCCAGGCGCCCGACCTTGAGCTCGCCCTTGCGGAAGGCGTCGACATGGATCCGCGGCACGAGGACCGGATGGATGATGATCTTGTCGAGGCCGCGCTCGTCGAGCGCGCGTCGTATCAGGGCCAGATGGGTGTTGTGGAAGGGGTTGAACGTGCCGAAGTAGAGGCCGACACCGCCCTTGGGCGCCATCACCGAACGAAGGTCCGATAGGAGACCGATGCCGAACAGGACCGTGCCGAAGCCGAAGCCCAGGATCAGGAAGGCCTCGCGGGCCACGGGAATGCCCGCCGTGCCGAACGACGCCAGGATGATATTGACCGAGATGCCGACCAGCACGTTGCGGTTCGCGTCGCCGATGCCGCGCGAGACCAGGTACATGCCGAGATACTGGGTGCCTTGCGAGGCGAGCGAGGTGAAGAGTGCGGCCGAAGCGAAGCCGCCCACCGATGCGACACCGTCGCGATTCAGGGCTCCTCCCCACAGCATGATCCCGAACACCGCCAGGTTGAACGCGTACTGCGGGATGAACCGCCCGAGCCGGCCGGCCGTGATGAATCCGAACTGATTGCTAGCCCACAGATCGGCCTTGTTGCTGAGCTTGGCGTAGCTCGGCATGAACACCCCGGTGAAGACTGACACGCCGATCAGGGCCGGGTTAGCCCAACTGCCGTGCGCGTATGCATAGCTCAGGTATGAAAGAAGGGCGGCAAACGCCGCCATGCGCGTCGAGGGACTGCGCATGTAGCGGAGAAGCCTGTCGATCGACAGCTTCGTCGTCTCACCGTCTGAGCCAATTACGGCCACAGCAGCACCCTCGCCCGTTACGACCCGTCAATCGGGATATCCACAACAGATAGATTGACTAACGAATACGAGGGCTAAATAAGCGCTTGCTGGGCCTATACGGCTGGTGAAAAAAGCCGTCTAATACCCTACGATTGAGACAGAAAACGACGTTTCATCCGCAATGATGTAAGATAAACCACGAGGCCTGCGCCAAGTAAACTTTGGGCCGCCAACCTTATTGTATCGATTGTTACGATGGTCACGACTCTCCCGCGCAAAAACAAAGCTCCGAACATTCTCGGCGACTGGGATGACGTGCGTTTTTTCCTGGCGGTTGCAAAAACCGGCAGCTTCAGCGCCGCTGCCACACAGCTGAATACCAAGCAGACAACCGTGGGTCGTCGCATCCAGGCGCTGGAGCGCCGGCTGGGCGCCAAGCTGTTCGACCGCCATCGTCACGGCATGGAAGTGACGCCGGCCGCCCGCGGCGTGCTCATGCAGGCCGAATCGATGATGTCGAATGCGACGTCGATCGAGCGGCATCTGGCCGGCCTCGACCGCGAGATGGCCGGCATCGTTCGCGTGGCCGCCACCGAAGGCCTGGCCGCGCAGTGGCTCGTGCCGCGTCTGTCCGAGTTGCGCCGGCTCCACTCCGACATCGTCGTCCAGGTGATCGTGGGCGACCAGGTGCTCGACCTCGCCACCCGCCAGGCCGATCTCGCCATCCGCTTCTTCCGCCCGACCTCCAACCAGCTTGTTGCTGCAAGGGTGGGCCAGTTCAACATGTCGATCTTCGCCGCCCCGGCCTACATCGAGCAGTATGGCCTGCCGCAGCGTCTGGAAGACCTGAACGAGCATCACATTGTCGACCACACCACGCTGCACAGCCTGCCGGCGATGAAGGCGTGGACGGAGGTCGTCGAGCGCAGCGCCAGCGTCGTGCTACGCACCAACTCCTCGGACTCGGCGATGGAAGCGGTGAAGGCGTCGTGGGGCCTGTCGGTGTTCCCGAGCTATAGCCGCAAGGGCGAGAACCTCATCGAGGCTCCCATCGACCTCAACATCACCCGTGATATCTGGCTGGTGAGCCACGAGGAAACCAACAAGGGCGCGCGCATCCGCGCCGTGATCGATTACATCCGCGAGAGATTCCACCAGGACGAGCGCGAGTGGTTCAGCCTCTCGCAGCACCGCACGGCGGCGCTGGTCGCGTCCTGATCTACAGCACTGCCTTCAGTCGCTTGTAGATCCCCTCGATCTCGGCCTTGTCGCCCGGCTTGTAAGCCCAGTTGAGTGTCGCACCATCGTTCGGGCGGCGCGGCATGATGTGGATATGCAGGTGCGGCACGCTCTGCCCGGCGCCCTCGCCATTGGCCTGCAGCAGGTTCACGCCGTGCGGCTTCAGCTCGCCGATGACCGCCTTGGCCACCCGTTGCGCGGTCCTGGCGACCGACGCCAGCACCTCGGCGGGAATGACGTCGACCGTCGGCCAATGACCCTTGGCCACCGCCAGCGCATGGCCCGGGTTGACCGGGTTGATGTCCATGAAGGCGATCGTCGTGTCGTCTTCCAGGAGCTTGAAGCACGGGATCTGGCCCGCGACGATCTTGCAGAAGATGCAGCCTCCGTCGGTGGGATGGCTCATCGCGGTCTCTCCAGGATTTCCGTCAGTTGGCGCAGGCGCTCGAAAGGCGAGGCATCGGACGACAGGATACCGTCCATGGCAACACCCTGCAGGCGTTGCAGGCCGCGCTGGCCGAAACGC
>JAUXRT010000007.1 GCA_030681635.1 Reyranella sp. | reverse complement strand
CGGCGCCGCCGCCGTCGTGCTGGCCGACGTGCAGACCGCGCTCGGCCTGAAGCATGCCATCGCCTTCCGCGCCACCGAGCACGTCAACGACTTCCTGCCCATGAGCAAGCGCGACATCATCAAGTTCGAGGGCCCGCAGCTTGCCTGGAAGCGGGCGCTGGCCTCGGCCAAGCTCGACCTGCTCGATCTCTCGTTCGTGTAAAGCCACGACTGCTTCACCTCGGCCGAGTTGATCGAATACGAAGCGATGGGCCTCACCGCCCCGGGCGAAGGCGAGCGCGCGATCCTCGAAGGCTGGGTCGAGCGCGACGGCAAGCTGCCGGTCAATGTCTCGGGCGGGCTGAAGGCCAAGGGCCATCCCGTGGGTGCGACAGGTGTTTCCATGCACGTGATGTCGGCGATGCAGCTCTCGGGCAGCGCGCCGGCGGGCATGCAGTTGCCGAAGGCGAAAATTGGCGGCGTGTTCAACATGGGCGGCGCCGCCGTCGCCAACTATGTGAGCATCCTCGAACCGCTGCGCTGACCTCATCGCTGGAGACTTTGATGCGCGCCGTCAGTCCTCGCGAGAGCGACGCCATCCTGGGGGCCATGCGCCAGGTGGCACTGGCGGGCGGGCATGCGCTGAGCCACGCTGACACGGCGAGCATCCTGGCCGCCGGGCACTATCTGCTGCGCCGGCCCGATCTCACCGACATCGGCGGCCTGTCCGCCGTCGAGCCCGCCGATCTGGTCACGACGCTGAAGGACCGCGGCCTCGCCGAAGAGGCCGTGAAATATCTCGCCATCATGGCCATGGTCGACGGCACGCTCGACGCGGACAAGCTGAAGCGGGTGTTGGAATACTCGCGTGCGCTCGATATCGAAGCCGACTACCTCACCGATCTCGTCGAGGCGGCCTCCGGGCACCTCGCCTGGGCCACCGCCGATATGTGGCGCAAGAATTTCGACAGCGTCCTCAGCCGCTCTTCAGAAGGCCTCGACCCCGGGGTGTGGATCCGGCCCTATGAAGGCGCGAATGCCGATCCCGCGCTCGTCGCCCGCTACGACGCGCTGGGCAAGCTGCCGCAGAACACCTTCGGCAAGGCGCTTTGGGACTTCGACAAGAAGAACGGTTACCCCTTCCCCGGCGATCCGACAGCGCTCAATGCCGCTTTCGGCACGGCGCACGATTCAACGCACGTGATCTCGGGCTACGACACCAGCGCGCGCGGCGAACTGCTCGTCTCCACCTTCACCGCCGGCATGCACCCCCTCAATCCCATGAGCGGTCACATCCTGCCGGTGATCTTCTTCTTTCACTTCGGCGAGCAGCTGAACGATGTCGGTCACGCCGGCAAGGGCGGCCTCGACCCCGACGAGTTCTGGCATGCCTGGGCACGCGGCGAGGAGATGACGGTCGACATCTTCGATCCCAAATGGACCGTCTGGGACTGGATCGAGCGCGACCTGGAAGAGCTGCGGCGCGACTGGAACGTCGCGCCGCCGGGCCGCAGGCTCTAGATCAGACGACGGGGCTGGCGCCGCCGTCGACGTTGATGGCAACGCCGGTGATGAAAGAGCCCGCATCCGAGCACAGGAAGCAGGCCATGCGCGCGAAGTCCACGGCCTTGCCCATGCGGCCGCGCGGATTGCGGCCCTGGGCCATGCCGGCCAGGAACTCCTCGTAGGTCTTGCCCTCGCCCGCGGCCGTCTTGTGGCGGCGCTGCCACTGGTCGCTCTCGATCAGACCGACCAGCATGGCGTTCACCAGCACGCCGTGCTGGGCGTTCTCCTGGCTCATCGCCTTGGTGAGCGCGAGGCCCGCGGCGCGGCTGACGCTGGTCGGCGTCGAATTGGCACCGGGCGCCTTGGCGCCGATGTTGAGCACGTTGACGATGCGGCCCCACTTGCGCTCGCGCATGCCGGGCAGCACCAGGCGCGCGAGGCGGATGGCGGCGAACAGTTTAAGGTCGAGATCGCCCTGCCAGTCCTCATCGGTCACGGTGTCGAACGCCTTGGCGTGGCTGATGCCGGCGTTGTTCACCAGGATGTCGACCTTGCCGAAGTCGCCCACGATCTTCTTGATCGTATCGGCGATCGGCGCCGCCTTGGCGACGTCGCAGGAATAGGCCTCGATCTTGATGTTGGCCTTGCCGGCCGCCTTCTGGACCTCGGCCTTGGCCGACGCGAGGGCGTCGGCCTTGCGCGCGAGGATCGCCACCGAGCCGCCGGAAGCTGCGAACTCCTTGGCCATGGCAAGGCCAAGGCCGGTGCTCGCGCCCGTGATCACGGCCACGCGGCCGTCCATGCGTACGTCCATTTCGTCCTCCCGAAATCCAGAAAATCGGGCGACACCTTATCTTTCGATCACCTTGGCAGCGAGTCCGGAGCGTACTGCTTGGCGAACTCTGCACTGGGCGGAATCGGCTTGATGACATCGATGGCGATGCCGTTGGGGTCCTCGGTGATGAAGTGCCGCTGGCCCCAGGGCTCGTCGCGCAGGGTGAGATGGATTTTTAGACCTTCGGCCTCTGCCTTGGCATAGAGCACATCGACATCCTCGACCTCGAAATTGACCAGGAGGCCGGCCGCCGTCTTGCGGAACGGCGCCGGGATGGTCTCGTGCCGGTGGTCGACGACCGCGAGATGCGCCGTGGCCGAGGCCTCGCTGGCAAGGTGAACGTACCAGCCGCTGTCGAACACCCGTTTGAAGCCGAAATGCCGCTCCCAGAAGGCGGCGGTGCCGGCGACGTCGTCGGTGCAGAGCACGGTGTAAAAGCTCCTGAGCTGCATTGCTCTCTCCTGCATGTCGATTTACATACTATTTGTATGTCGATCGACATTTAGATACAGGTTGTATGTATGTCAAGACCCAAGACTCCACCTCGTACCCCCTCTCGCACCCAGGCCGAGCGGCTGGCGGCCACGCGCGCGACCCTGCTCAGGGAAGCGCGCACCGTCTTCGCCGCCTCGGGCTACGAAGCGGCGGCGACCGAGGAGATCGTGAAGCGAGCCAAGGTGACGCGCGGCGCGCTCTATCATCACTTCAAGGACAAGCGGGCCCTGTTCGAGGCCGTGGTCGAAGAAGTGGCGCGCGGCATCGCCGGGACCATCGACGACGTGACCGTTCCCGTCACCGATCCGCTCAGTGCCCTGATCGAAGGCACCAAAGCTTTCATCGACGCCTGCCTCGATCCCGCAGTGCGCCGCATCTACCTGATCGATGCGCCCGCCGTGCTGGGCTGGCACCGCTGGCGCGAGATCGACGCGCCGCACGGCGTGCGCAGCCTGCGCGAGGGCGTGGCCGCGGTGCTGGCCGAGCGGCCCGATCCCGGCCTCGCGGTCGAGCCCGTGACGTTCCTGCTGTCCGGCGCGTTCAACGAGGCAGCACTCTGGATCGCCGAGGCGAAGGATGAGAAAGCGGCCCGCCGCGAGATGGACCGCGTGCTGGCCGAATTTATCGCGCGGCTGTTCGCACTGCCGCCACGGCCGCGAGCACGCGCTCGGGCGTAGCCGGCGCGTCGAGGCGCACGGCCGTCTTGCCGTCCCCCACGGCAGCGATGGCATTCTTGAGGGCCGTCCATACCGCCGTCGCCAACAGCAGCGGCGGCTCGCCCACCGCCTTGGAACGGAAGATCGTCGCCTCGCGCGAGGGCGCGTTCTCGAGCATTTTCACATTGAACACCTGGGGCACGTCACGGCTGCCCGGGATCTTGTAGGTCGAGGGGCCGACGGTGCGCAGTTTCCCCTGCTTGTCCCACCACAGCTCTTCGCAGGTGAACCAGCCCTGGCCCTGCACGAAAGCACCCTCGATCTGGCCGAGGTCGATCGCGGGGTTCAGCGACTCGCCGCAGTCCTGCACCAGGTCGGCGCGGAGCACGCGGCTCTCGCCGGTCAGCGTGTCGATGGCCACTTCCGCCATTGCCGCGCCAAAGGAGAAATAGAAGAACGGATGGCCACGCATCGCCGCGGCATCCCAATGGATCCTGGGTGTCTTGTAGAAACCGGTGGCCGACAACGAGACACGGCCCAGCCAGCAAAGCCTCGCCAGCTCGCCGAAGCTCATGACCTGATTGCTGCCGGGCCTATTTGAATTAGGTGGGGCGATACGGACGTTACTGTCGGCGAACTCGATCTCGCTTTCGGCCGCGCCAAAATGCTCCGACGCAAAGGCGATCATGCGGGTCTTGATGGTGTTGGCCGCCTCCCAGGCCGCCCAGCCGTTCAAGTCCGAGCCGGTCGAGGCCGCCGTCGGCGAGGTGTTGGGTACCTCGGCAGTCGACGTCGCGCTGGGCCGGATGCGATCGACCTCGACCTTGAAGACTTCGGCCACGACCTGCGCCACTTTTATGAACAGCCCCTGCCCCATCTCGGTGCCGCCGTGATTCAGGCGGATCGAACCGTCGGTATAGACATGCACCAAGGCACCCGCCTGGTTCATGTGCGGCAGGTTGAAGGAGATGCCGAACTTCAGTGGGAAAAGTCCCAGCCCGCGCTTCAGGATCAGGTTCGTCTTGTTGAAGGCATCGATCTCCGCGCGACGACGCTCCCACTCGCCGCCTTGCTTCACCTCGGCCCAGCAGCGGGCGAGATGGTTCTCGTCGACCTTCTGGCCGTAGGGCGTCTCGTCGCCGCCCGCGCCGTAGAAGTTGAGCGCCCGCACGTCGTTGGCGTCGCGGCCGAGATGACGCGCGATGCGATCGAGCGCGTCTTCCATGATCACCACGCCCTGCGGCCCACCGAAGCCGCGGAAGGCGGTGTTGGATTGCTTGTTCGTCTTGCAGGCGTGGCCCACGGCGCGGAAATGCGGGATCCAGTAGGCGTTATCGGTGTGGGTGAGCGCCCGCGCCATCACGCCGGGCGTGAGATCGAGGCTAAAGCCGGCGTCGGCTGCCAGCATCGCATCGAGCGCCAGCACGCGGCCGTCATTGTCGAAGCCCACCGTGTAGCGATAGAGGAAGGGATGACGCTTGCCGGTCGCGATCATGTCGATCTCGCGCGGCAGGCGGAGTTTTACCGGCCGGCCCGTCGCATTGGCCGCCACCGCCGCCGCACCCGCCACCCATGAGGCGTTGCTCTCCTTGCCGCCGAAGCCGCCGCCCAGCCGGCGCACGACGGCCGTGACGCGATTGTAGTCGCAGGCCAGCAGGCGCGCGCAGATGTGCTGCACCTCGGTCGGATGCTGGGTCGAGGAATGGACGACGATGTCGCCATCCTCGCCGGGCAGCGCAAAGGCGATCTGGCCTTCCAGATAGAAATGCTCCTGGCCGCCGACGCTGAACTCCGCGCTGAGCCGATGCGGCGCACTCTTCAGTGCGGCGTCGGGATCACCGCGCAGAAGAGTCGTCGGTGCCTGGACATAGGCCTTCCGGGCAAGCGCGGTCTCGATGTCGAGGATCGGCTCATCCACCTCGATGTCGACCTTCACCCGGTCGGCCGCGTGACGGGCGGCGTCGAGCGACGTCGCCACGACCATCGCCAGGGGCTGGCCCACGAACTCGACACGCTCCCGGGCGAACAGCGGTTCGCCATGGTGGTTCGCGGAGACATCGTTCTTGCCGGGAATGTCGTCGGGCCCCAGCACGGCCACGACTCCGGGCATTGCTCTGGCGGTGGCAAGATCGAGCTTGCGCAGGCGGCCGCTCGCGGCGGGGCTCAGCACCAGGGCGGCATGCAACGTGCCCGGTGGCTCGGGCATGTCGTCGATATAGAGCGCTTGGCCCGTCACATGCTTCAGGGCGCTGTCATGGCGCTGGGCGCTGTGGACCGCGCCCTTCATAGCGCCTCGACCTCGACCGCGCGTCCCGGCTCGGCGATGCGCAGTTCCAGACGGCGCAACAGGTTGGCGGCGACCTGCAGGCGATAGGCGGCGGAGCCGCGCCAGTCGTCGATCGGCTTAAAATCCTTCGGCATCGCCGCCGCAGCAGCAGCGAAACCCTCTTTCAGCAATGCCGCTTCGACGTGGCGGGCGCGTTTGGGCGTTGCCGCCATGCCGCCGAAGCCAATGCGCACGTCCTCGACCTTCCCATTCTTGATCCTGAGGCGATAGGCGCCGGCGACCGTGGAAATATCCTGGTCGCGGCGCTTGCTCACCTTGTCACAGAAGAAAACTTCGCCCGGCCAGAGCTTGGGCATCGAAATGCTCTGGATCACTTCGTCGGGCGCCAACGCCGTCTTGCGGTAGCCCAAGAAGAATTCGTCCAGCGGCAAGTCGCGACTGCCGCGCGTAGAAACCAGCCGGAGGCTCGCCTCCAATGCCAGCAGCACCGGCGGCATGTCGCCGATCGGCGAGGCCGTGCCGATATTGCCGCCGATCGTGCCCAGCGACCGGATCTGCCGCGACCCCAGCCGCGCGAGATAGGTTTTCAGCGCCGGGTATGCGGCGATCAGGGTCGGCAGCGCGGCGGCATAGGTGGCGGCGGCACCGATCGTGATCTGCTCCTTGTCTTCCGTGATCGCCGTCAGTTCCGGCACGTGGGCGAGATGGATCACCGCCTCAGGCGGCTTGCGCGAGCGGCTGGCCAGCAGGCCGAGGTCGGTCGCACCGGCCAGCAGGAGCGCTTCGGGATGCGCCGTGCGCAGCTTCAGCAGTTCGGCGAGCGAGCGCGGCGCGAAGAAAGAGTCGCCGAACACCGCAGAGCCCACGCGTGCCGGCGGCGCCGGCACGGGCTCGGCCGGCAGGCCCGCCACCTTGGTCATGGCCTCGACGATCGGCCTGTAACCGGTACAGCGGCAGAGGTTGCCGGCCAGCGCATCGTGGATGGTTTCCAGATCGGCCTTCTCAGCCCCGGCGGCAAAGGCATAGGCGGACATGACGAAGCCCGGGGTGCAGAAGCCGCATTGCGTGGCATCCGACTCGGCCATCGCCACCTGCACCGGGTGCGCCGCGCCGTCGGGTTCGCGCAACCCCTCGACCGTGCGCACCGACTGGCCATCGAGCTGGCCCAGCAGCGCGATGCAGGCATTCATCGCGTCACGGCGTCCATCGCTGCGCTCCAGCACCACGGTGCAGGCGCCGCAGTCGCCCTCGGCGCAGCCTTCCTTGGTGCCCTTCAGCCCGCGCTGCTCGCGCAGCCAGTCGAGCAGGGTCGTCATCGGCGAGACGCCGACGAGTTCGACCGGACCGTCGTTGAGCGTGAAGCGAATGTTATCCGCCATGCGAACAGGATGCGGGGCGTTGAAGTGCAGCGCAACCCGTGATGCACTCGACAGGCCAAACAAAGAAAGAGATCGCATGGATCCGCACCGCTACAGCTACTCCCCCGTCGTCGAACGCCCGAAGCTTTCCTGGCCCAATGGCGCCCGCGTCGCGGTCTGGGTCTGCCCCAATATCGAGCACTACGAATATGTTCCGGCCGAGGTCCGCGTGCGCAATCCCTGGCCGCGCATGCCGCATCCCGACGTGCTGGGCTACGGCGGCCGCGACTACGGCAACCGCGTCGGCCTGTGGCGGATGTTCGAGGTGCTAGACAAGCACAGCGTACGCTGCACCGTGTCGCTCTCGATGTCGGTCATAGAAATGTTTCCCGAGATCCTCGAAGCCATGGAGGCCCGGCGCTGGGAATACATGAGCCACGGCTATCTCAACACGCGCTATCACTGGGGTTATAGCGAAGAAGAAGAGCGCGCCGTCATCGAGCACAGCAAGGCCACCCACCTGCGCCTGACCGGCCGCAAGCTGCGCGGCTGGTTCTCGCCCGCCATTTCCAACACCTTCAACACGCCCGACCTCGTGAAGGAGGCGGGCCTAGAATATATCTGCGACTTCTATCACGACGACCAGCCGACGCCGCTCGCCACGAAGCACGGCCCGCTGATCCACGTGCCCTACACGATGGATCTCAACGACGCGCTGATCTACCGCCAGCCGGTCGAGGCCGAGGAATTCGCGCAGATGATCATCGACCATTTCGACACGGTCTATCGCGAGGGGCCGGAGAACGGCCGCGTCATGTGCATCGCGCTGCACCCCTACATGATGGGCGCGCCGCATCGCCTGAAACATCTCGACCGCGCGCTGGCCTATATCCGCAAGCACAAGGACGCCTGGGTCTGCACCGCCGAGGAGATCCTCGATCATTACGTGGCGAATGGCCTCAAACCGTTCCAGCAGCATCTCGGGAAGGAGGCTTAAAATGAGCACCGTTCCCAAGAACCCGCCGCCGCTGCCCGCCGGCATGGACAATCCCTGGTACGACTATGCGCCGTTCCCCAAACGGCCGCGGCTCAACTGGCCTAAAAATGCCCGCGTCGCCTCGTTCGTGCTGCTGCATCTCGAATACTGGGAGCTGGTCCCGGACGAGGCGAGCCTCCAGGACCCGCGCCATGTCGGCGAGCTCGGCAGCTACACAC
>JAUXRT010000755.1 GCA_030681635.1 Reyranella sp. | reverse complement strand
GGTGACGATGTGGTTGCGCCGATCTTTGTAGAAATCAGCCACGCCCTTGATGGCGAGGTTGTTCGATTCGGTGGCGCCCGAGGTGTAGATCACTTCCTTCTCGTCGGCGCCGATCAGCTTGGCGATCTGGGCACGCGCCTTCTCGACGCCTTCCTCGGCTTCCCAGCCATAGCTGTGGCTGCGCGAATGCGCGTTACCGAACTTGTAGGTGAAGTAGGGCATCATCGCTTCCAGGACACGCGGGTCCATCGGCGTCGTGGCCTGGTAGTCGAGGTAGATCGGCTGGTCGTTGCGCCGGATCTGGGCAATGGCGGTCATGCTAACCCCTTGAAAATACTAGGCCGCACGGGCTTGGCTAATATCCGAGTGTCCCACTCGGATATATAGGTCCCGCCACGCGGCGATCAAGCGTTCGATATCCTCTGAAACGGTATTCCAGCCGAAGCTGATTCTAACAGCCGTCTCGGCTTCAGCAGGTTCCACGCCCATGGCCAAAAGCACCGCCGAGCGTGTGACCTTGCCCGAGGAGCAGGCAGCCCCTGCCGACACGCAAATGCCGGCCAGGTCGAAGGCCATAACCTGGGTCTCCGCCCGCACGCCCGGCATCGAAATGCAGGTCGTGTTGGGCAAACGATCGGCGCCCGCACCATAGACGCGGGCCGACGGCGCGATCTCGCGCAGTGCCGTCTCCAGCCGATTGCGCCATTCCATCGTCGCCAATCCGCTGCTCGCCTCGGCCGCCGCGGCACCGAAGCCCGAAATCCCGGCCACGTTTTCCGTCCCGGCACGACGATTGGATTCCTGTCCGCCGCCGAGCCGATCCGGCACGAAGGGAGCGCCGTTGCGCACGGCCAGCGCACCGATGCCTGCCGGACCGCCCAGCTTGTGGGCCGACAGGCTGAGGTAATCGACGCCCAGGCCGCGAAAATCGATGGGCGCCTTGCCCGCGCCCTGCACGGCATCGCAATGAACCAGCGCGCCGGCGGCATGCGCCACGCGCACCACGTCGGCGATCGGCTGCAGCACACCGGTCTCGTTGTTGGCGAACATCACCGACACCAAGGCAGGCTCGGCGGACGCCGCCAGACTCTTCTCAAGAACGCCCAGGTTAACGATACCGTCGCCATCGACCGGCATGATTTCCATGCCGCGGGCCGCCTTCAATACGCTGTCATGCTCGACAGCCGAGACCAGCACGCGCCTGCGGCCCGCCCCGGCAAGGGCCAAATTGTTGGCTTCCGTGCCGCCCGAGGTGAAGACGATCTCGGTCGGTCGTGCAGCGATCAGCGCCGCCACTTGCCGACGCGCGGCATCGATGCGCGCACGCGCCGCGCGACCGGACCGATGCACAGACGAAGGATTGCCGCCCGCCTGCAGTGCCTCGACCATGGCGTCGAACGCTGCCGGCCGAAGTGGGCTGGTGGCGTTGTGGTCGAGATACGCGAACGCGGACATGGACACGGCCTTAGCTGGCAGCGGCCATCGTATCGGACTTGGCGCCCGGGCTCGGCGCTTCGACCAGCCGGGTGCTGATCTTGCGATCGAGCACGTCGAGCAAGGTCACCGAGTTCAGGAAGGCGTGGATCTGGTTGCCCAACTCCTCCCACAGGTCGTGGGTCAGGCACTTGCTGCGATCTGCCCGGCAGCCTGCCTCCCCCATTTCGGTGCAGCGCGTGGCGCTGATGGGTTCGTCGACCGCCAGAATGATTTCGGACACGCGGGTCTCGGCAGAGCCGTGCGCCAGGCGGTAACCACCGCCGGGACCGCGCACACTCTTCACCAGGCCGGCGCGCCGCAGCCGGGCAAAAAGCTGCTCCAGATATGACAAAGAGATTTCCTGCCGGGTCGCGATTTCCGACAAGGAGACTGGTTTGGCTTGGGCATGACGGGCCAAATCGACCATCGCCATAACGGCGTAACGTCCTTTGGTGCTGAGCTTCACAGCATCCTCCTCGTGCCGGCGCCTGCCGGTCATCGTTACCGAATGCCTAAAGGTCTTGAAAACCAAGGCATTACTAAGATATTCCAACCCCCGACACGGGAACTGGGGAAAAACCAACTCGCTGGGTAGGACTTAGTTAATCCGAGTAGTTTGGTCAAGTATCAAGATTCCCCTATAAGACAGCGCGCCTTTGGCCCTTTCGGATGGTCCAAATGGGCGATTAACCGGAGCCTCCATGCCTGATGTGATGTTTACCGGACCCGAGGGTCGCCTTGAGGGCCGCTATCACCAGAGCAAGGAAGAGCACGCCCCGATTGCCCTGATCCTGCATCCCCACCCGCAGTACGGCGGGACGATGAACCACAAGGTCGTCTTTTCGCTGTTCCACGTCTTCGTGAACCGGGGCTTTTCCGTCCTGCGCTTCAACACCCGCGGCGTCGGCCGCAGCCAGGGCCGCTTCGACAACGGCATGGGCGAACTGAGTGACGCCGCCGCAGCTCTGGACTGGCTGCAGAGTATGAACGCCGACGCCAAGTCGTGCTGGATCGCCGGTTACTCGTTCGGTGCCTGGATCGGCATGCAGCTCCTGATGCGCCGCCCCGAGATCGATTGCTTCATCTCGGTCTCGCCGCCGGCCAATTCCTACGATTTCACCTTCCTCGCACCCTGCCCCGCTTCCGGCCTGATCGTCGGCGCGGAGAAGGACGAAGTGGTGCCGCTCGCCGATATCCAGAAGCTGGTGGCGCGGCTGTCGCTGCAGAAGGGCATCACCGTCGAGTCGCGCACCGTGAAGGGCGCCAACCACTTCTTCCACGACTCGCTCGACAAGCTCGCGGTCGATGTCGACAAGTACGTCGCCAAGAGCCTGCTCACGCCGCCGGGCCGCGCGACGAGCAACAAGGAACCTTAAAGCCTACGGCAGATGCAGTGTGCCGCCGGTCAATGGCTGCGGCGCACCCGTCGTCGTCGGAAAGGTGATCGGCAGGCCGCGCAACGAGCGCACCGCCAGGAAGCCGAACGCCTGTGCCTCCAGCCCATCGCCGTCCCAACCAAGTTCGGCCGCGGTCACGACCTTGCCGCGCGTCTCCTCGGCGATCATCCGCAGCAGGGTCGGATTGCGGGCACCGCCGCCGCAGATCACCCATTGCACTACTGGGGCGGGGAAATGCCGGGCCGCGAGGGCCAGCGCGCGCGCCGTGCCGGCGGTCAGCGTGGCGGCACCATCGACGGCCCCCAGCCCTTCTGCCCAGGCATCGCCGAAGTCGCCACGATCGAGCGACTTGGGTGGAATCCGCTCGAAGAAGCGATGCTCGCTGAAATGCTCTAGCCGCGTGCGATCAACGGTACCGGTCGCGGCCAGCATGCCGTCCTTGTCATAGCGCTGCCCCGCACGCCGCATGCACCAGTCGTCGATCGGGCCGTTGCCCGGCCCGGTGTCAAAAGCCAGCAGCGACTCGTCGGCGCCAACCCATGTCACGTTGGCCACTCCACCGACATTCACCACGGCGAGCGGCCGCGGCAGGTCCGCCGCGAGGGCGGCGTGGTAGACCGGCACCAGCGGCGCGCCCTGCCCGCCGGCCGCGACGTCGGCGCCGCGCAGGTCGTTGACCACGCGCACGCCCAGTGAACGCGCCAGCGCCGCACCGTCGCCGATCTGCCAGGTGAAGCGCTTCTCTGGCCGATGCGTGATCGTCTGCCCGTGAAACCCCACCAGGTCGATGGTCGAAAGCGCGATGCCCTGTTCAGCCGACCAGCGCCGCACCGCCGCCGCATGCGCCTCGGTGACGGCCCGCTCCGCGGCGCGGGTGGAGTCGGAGGGAAGTTCGGCGCCAAAGGCCGCGCGGATCAGGCGCCGCACATCGTCAGCATAGGGCACCGTGAGGCACGGGCCGAGGGAGGCGATGCGCTCGCCGTCGGTCTCGATCAGCGCCACATCGACGCCGTCGACCGAGGTGCCGCTCATCAGGCCGAGGGTGCGCATCATGCTGCCAATTCCAAATTCAAATGTGCACGCATGCGCTCGACGAATGACCCGTCTTGAACCGGGTCGAATTGCCGAGCAGTCTTCCAATCATAGGCGAGCCAAGCTACACGCCCGCGCTTGTCGTCAGGTTCCGTCCGATAGCGCGGAATAATGTGGGTGTGGAGCGCCGGTTCACTGTTGCCGAGCGTTTCATAGTTAATCCGGTAGGCATCCGTCACGGCGAGAAGCGCATCGCCGGCGCGAATCACATCGAGGGAATATTGGATGCGCTGCTCCCGCTCCATTGCATTGATGCTCTCGACCACAGGATCAGCCAGCAGAACGCAGTAACCCGGCAAGGGTTGAACATCGCCGACGACCAGCCAGCCTGATTTCATCCGGCAAATCACGAACTGGTTCTGCCCGCACCGCGCCGCCTCAACTCGCTCCACGATCAGATTGGCCAAATTACGCTCCGTTGAGGCTTGGGCCGCCCCATGTTACACCCGCGCCCTTCACGGACAATGCGAGTTGAGCGGCAAGATGGCGGGTTTCAAGTCGGATTTCATGCGTGTCGTGCACGAGCGCGGCATGGTGCATCAGTGCAGCGATGCCGCGCGCCTGGACGAGATGTTGTCGAGCGGTACCCGCACCGCTTACATCGGCTTCGACTGCACTGCCGACTCACTTCATGTCGGCCATCTGCTGCAGGTCATGCTGCTGCGCTGGTGGCAGAAGACCGGCCACAAGCCGATCGCGCTGATGGGCGGCGGCACCACGAAGGTCGGCGATCCGTCGGGTCGCGACGAGACGCGCCAGCTGCTCACGTCCGAGCAGATCGACGCCAACATGGCCAGCATCAAGGCGAGCTTCACCAACTACCTGGCATTCGGCAACGGGCCGACCGACGCGGTGATGGCCAACAACGCCGACTGGCTCGACACGCTGCTCTACATCCCGCTGCTGCGCGACGTCGGCCGGCACTTCTCGGTCAACCGCATGCTGACCATGGATTCCGTGAAGCTGCGGCTGGATCGTGACCAGCCGCTAAGCTTCCTCGAGTTCAACTACATGATCCTGCAGTCCTACGATTTCGTGGAACTGCACAAGCGGCACAACTGCATCGTGCAGATGGGTGGCTCGGACCAGTGGGGCAACATCGTGATGGGCGCCGATCTCGGCCGCCGCATGGAAGGCGCCGAGCTGTTCGCGCTGACCTCGCCGTTGCTCGCCACAGCCTCTGGGGCAAAGATGGGCAAGACCGCCGCCGGCGCGGTGTGGCTCAATCCGGCGCGCCTCAGCCCCTACGATTTCTGGCAATACTGGCGCAACACCGAGGACGCCGACGTCGGCCGCTTCCTGAAACTGTTCACCGACTTCCCGCTCGACGAGATCGCCCGACTCGGGGCGCTGAAGGGCCAGGAGATCAACGAGGCGAAGAAGATTCTCGCGACCGAGGTGACTCGTCTCGCGCACGGCCAGGCGGCCGCCGAACTTGCCGCGGAGACTGCGCGGCGCACCTTCGAGGAAGGCGCCAAGGCCAGCTCCCTGCCGACGCTCGACGTGCCGCGCGCACGGCTCTCGGCTGGCATTCCGGCCTTCGAACTGCTGCATGAAGCCGGCCTGGTCGAAAGCCGCACCGAAGCGCGCAAGTTGATCAAGGGCGGCGGTGCACGCCTCAACGACAAGCCGATCGCGGGCGACGCCGCGGTGGTCGGCGAGAGCGACCTCGACGGCTCGGGCACGCTGAAGCTGTCGGCCGGCCGCAAGCGGCACGTGCTGGTGCGCGCCGTCTAGGGCGCGCGGTTCATTTCCGTGGTCGGCGGCGGCTGTGTGCTGTCGGGCGGCGCGTTGAAGATCTCGCGCAGCACGCCCGGGGTCACCGCCGACATCATGCTGACATTGCTCTTGAGATCGTCGAACGGCCCTTCGAGGCTGTAGGAGATCGCGAACAGGCCACCGTCCTTGCCGCCGGTGAGCAGCGGCCCAAGCAACGGCACGTTGGACAGAAGATTGTTGAGGGCGAAGGCCGGCACCACCACGCCGCGCAACTGCGCCGTCTCGTGGCCGAGATCGAGCCACCCCTGGGTCGTGAGACCGATCGAGCGGCCGCTGGTCCGGCCGTTCCTGACGTCGATGCGGTCGGCGACCTTGTTGATCCTGGCTTCGAGGCCGTCGAACTGCTGGGTGGCGTCGCCCGCCCGGCCCAAGCCCTCGATCGCGGCATTCAGCGTGCCAACGTCGGGCCGCGGCTGGACGACCTGGAGACGGTACGGGCCCATCTTGAGCGTGCCCTCGAGCGGCGGATCGGCCAAGGCGTCGTTGAAACGACCCTCGATGTGGAGATATCCGCCGACCAGCCCGTCAATCCAGCCGGCGTCCTTCAACAGCTGCCCGAAATCGGCGACATAGAAGAACAGCGTGCGGTTCGTGCCGGCCGGGGTGATGCGGAAGGTCGATCCCTTGCCTCCCCCCAGTGTCATGTCGGCCGAGGCGATGCGCTCGCCCACGAGTTCCAGCCGACCATTGAGGTAGCCCAGCGTGCCGCGCTTCACCAGGATCTGATCGAGCTGGACCACGACCTTCGTGCTGGCCCGCGACGCCGCGGCCGCGCCCTTCGGCTCCTTCGCAGCCGTTTCCTCGCGTGCCTTCAGCATGTTGCGCACACGCTGCAGCTCCAGTGACTTGCCCCGGAGACTGAGCTCGACACCGCCCGGACCCCGCTTCCAGTCGACGGCGATGTCGGTCTGCCCGATCTTGACCTGCTGCAAGGTGACCTGCTGCACGGCGTTGTCGCCGGAGAGCCGCATCTGCCCCTTGGCCTGCAGGCCGTTGCCGCGGCCCTCGAAGTCGGCGGTCGTGAGCTTGCCGCCTGCTGCCAGCTTCAGCACCATCGTGAGCTGGCCGTCGGTGCCAGCGTCCTTGGTCCAGGACAGGGGCTGGACCGCGAGCTTGGCCGCCTTGAGATCGAAACGGCCGGTCACCTCACCGGTGCCGTTCGGCGCCACTTGATACTGCAATGCGACGCCGACCGGTCCCGTCACGTAGGGTTCCGGCGAGGGGAAGCCCGCCTTGGCGACAAGAGCGGCGGGGAGCGTGCCCTTCAATTCGTAGCGGCGGCGAAACGGCACCTTGGTGCCATAGAGTTCGCGCCATCCGATCTCGACGGCATTTCCGTCGAGCTTGCCGGTGCCTGAGATGCTCAACTCCGAACCGCCGTACTTCACGCGGGCAACGGCGTCGCTGAGATCGACGTCGCCCAGCGCATCCCTGAGCGAGAAGCCCCGAAGTTCCGCGTCGGCCTTGATCTCGATATCCGCCACCGCCAGCGCTTCGATAAGGGGAAAGGCCAGACCGATATCGACGGCCACTTCCCCGCCGACCCGCCTGTAGTCGTAGACGACATCCTTCGGCAGCCCGAGCTGGCGTCGCGCCAGGAACTGGGCGACCCGGGGCGCGGGGCCAGCGACGAGAAGCTGGATGTTGGCGCGAGGCACCGGCTGTTCGAGGCCGGTGAGGTCGATAGTCCCACTCGTCAGGCGCAAGCCCACGGTATTGCCGCTGGCGACGTCGAAATGCAGCGTCTCGCCTTCGTAGCGGGCCTTGCCCGACACGTCCTGCAATTCCGGCATGTGCGGCATGTAGCGAACCATCATGCCGCGGTAGTCCAGCAACCCGACCAGGCGATCGACCTTGAGCTGGGAAATCTCGTTGCCCGGCGCGCTCAGCGCAAACTCGGCAGCCGCATCGGCTTCGCCGTTGCTCAAATTGGTGAGCGCCCACTGCCGCCCACCCGGCGCGAATTCCAGCGGCCAATAGTCTCCGAGACGGCTGACAGGAATTTTGCGGACGTCGACCCGTCCCGTAAGGGTCTGCCCTTCCGGCTTCTTGATGCCGACGCCGGTGATCGACACCGTCGTGGTACCGATATCGAGTTCGATCTTTTCGATCTTGGCGGTATGCGACGCGGCGTCCACCAGGACCCGGGCATTGACCGTCCGCACCTGGTGGGTTGCCGGCAATACGCCCGGAAGCGTCACCCTGCCGTTGCCGCCATGGATGTCGATCTCGACACTGCGGATGTCGCCCCCGCCACTCGCCTCGACGCGCAACCGGCCGGACAGCGCGATGTCGATGCCACGCAGCAAGGCCACGTCGGGCGACAGGTCGGCGAACATCAGCGGCTTCAGCCCATCGATATTGGCCTCGACGAAAATCCTGCTGCGGTCGCGTGCGTAGACACCCGACAGCGAAACGTCGATCGGCTCGCCGCCGCTGCTGAATTGGGCGCTGGCGACAATGACCACGCCGCTGGCATCGCGCGTGAGGCGGGCCATCGCGGCCGGCGCCGTCCAGACCACGCCGCTCTCCACATCGCGCAGCGTGACGCGCGCGCGCTGGACCAACACCGTATCGAGCTGGCCAAGCAGCGAGGTCTGGTTCGGCTCGGCCAACAGCTGATCGACCAGCAGGTCGACGATCTCGCCTTGGGATTTCGTGTCCGGACTGGCAAGGACACGGCGCAGCATGCCGCCTTCGCGCGCGACATCGGCGTCGAGCGTCGGCTGGTCGACGACGATCGACGTCGGCAGGAACCTGCCGCGGGCGATGCTGCGGGGATCAAAGGAAAGCGCCACGCTGGGCGCCGTGGCGATCGCTTCGCCAGCGGTATTGCTGATCTTGAGACCGCCCAGCACGAGGCGGACCGGCTGGCTGAGGCCACTCCATTCGGCGTAGATCCGGTCGGCGTGGATGCTGACCTTGGCTTCAGGGGTATCGAACTGTTCGGTGATCCGCGACTTGAGAAAGTCGAGATCGATCGGCCCGGCCATCAGGCGAAGCGCCGCTACGGCGACAAGCACTCCCACGCCGATGACGAAACCGGCGGTGACACGCAGAGCGACGCGATAGACTCTCTTGACCAAAGGTCGACACTTCCAGCTTCTTGACGACGGCAGCACCCGCAGGCAAGCGTGCCAGGGCTTACCGACAACTTACCCGACCACCGCAACGTATGTCTTGGCTTTCGACTGCCCGCCTGCCACGCCCGCATGATCCAGAGCGGCAGGCCGTGGCGTGGGCCCGGTGGGCCGACAAGGCCCAGCGGCCCAGCGATCCTGCGGAAGTCGCCCTGCTGGATGCGCTGTTCGGCAACAGCCCTTACCTGACGGAAACAGCCCTACAGAACCCGGTTTTTGTGACCGATCTGTGGCGGGAGGGACCCGAGGCCATCCTGGGACTTCTCGCAAGCGAACTTCGTGCCACGCGGGCGACCGCCCGCGATGGCGCCCTGCCCGAAGCCGTTGCAACCACGCTGCGCCGGCTCAAGCGTCGCGTGGCGCTGGCCGTCGCCGTGGCCGATATTGCCGAGGTCTGGCCGCTCGAGAAGATCACCGGGGCGCTCAGCGACTTCGCCTCGGGCTGCCTCGACGCCCTCACCGATTCGATCCTCCTTCAACTCTCGCGTGACGCCCGGATCGAGCTCGGCGGCGATCCCGAGGCGGCGGCCCTCACCGTCCTTGGCATGGGCAAGCTGGGCGCGGGCGAACTCAACTACTCGAGCGACATCGACCTCATCCTGCTCTACGACCGCGATGCGCCGGCAATCGCCGGCAATGACCAGATGCCGCGCCACTTCGTCCGCTGCGCCCGCCTGCTGGTGCAACTGCTGTCGGAGACCTCGGCCGACGGCTACATCTTCCGCACCGATCTCCGGCTGCGGCCCGATCCCGGCTCGACGCCGCTCGCCATGTCGGTCCAGGCGGCCGAACTCTATTACGAGAGCGTCGGACAGAACTGGGAACGCGCGGCCATGATCAAGGCCCATCCGGTGGCCGGCAACCGCGCCGTGGGCGCGGCCTTCCTGGCCGACATGCGGCCCTACATCTGGCGCAAGCATCTCGACTTCGCGGCGATCCACGACATCCACTCGATCAAGCGGCAGATCGACGCCCATCGCGGTGGCGGCACGGTCAAGGTCTTCGGCCACAACGTCAAACTGGGCCGCGGCGGCATTCGCGAGATCGAATTCTTCGCCCAGACCCAGCAGCTCATCTTCGGCGGCCGCACCCCATCGCTCAGGCTGCGTGGTACCTGCGAGACCATCCGGGCCCTGTCGGCGGCCGGACACGTCACGCCCGTCGCGGCAGACGAGCTGATCGAGGCCTACGGCTTCCTGCGCCGGGTCGAGCATCGCCTGCAGATGGTCGACGACCGCCAGACCCACAGCCTGCCAGCCGATGAGGCCGGGCTGGCGGCGATTGCCACTTTCCTGGGCTATCCCGATTCGGCGGCGTTCCAGCAGGCCCTGCTCGAGCAGCTGCGCTGCGTCGAGGGTCACTATGCCAGGCTGTTCGAGGAGGCGCCGAGCCTGGCCGGCCCCGGCGGCAACCTGGTCTTCACCGGCACCGATGACGATCCGGGCACGCTGGAGTCTCTGAGCGCCATGGGCTTCCGCGACGCGTCGGCCGCGGCCGGCATCGTGCGGCGCTGGCATCACGGCCGCTACCGCGCCACCGCGACTGCACGGGCGCGCGAACTGTTGACCGAACTGATGCCCGGCCTCCTGAAAGCACTCGGCTCGACCGCCGCGCCCGACCAGGCGCTACTCAATT
>JAUXRT010000748.1 GCA_030681635.1 Reyranella sp. | reverse complement strand
ATCGTTTGAAGTGGGCATGCGCGAACTGGGCGGCGACACGATCATGCTCGGCCGCACCGACACACAGTTGGGACGCGGCGAGACCATCGCCGACACCGCGCGCGTGCTCAGCCGCTACGTCGATATCATCATGATGCGCACCACCGTCGAGGAGAAACTCCTCGAGATGGCCAAGTACGCGACCGTGCCGGTGATCAACGGGCTCACCGACAAGACCCATCCCTGCCAGCTCATGGCCGACGTCATGACCTACGAGGAGCATCGCGGCTCGATCAAGGGCAAGTCGGTCGCCTGGTCAGGCGACGGCAACAACATGGCCACGTCGTGGATCCACGCCGCCGTGCAGTTCGACTTCGAGCTGCGCATCGCCTGCCCGCCCGAGCTGACGCCACCGGCCGACGTCTTGCAGTGGGCCGAGAAGTCCAAGGGCCAGATCCGTATCGGCCACGATCCGGCGAAGCTGGTGAGCGGCGCCGACTGCGTCGTCACCGACACCTGGGTGTCGATGGGCGACGAGGATCCGCAAAGCCCGAGTGCCGCGCGACGTCATAATCTTCTGCGCGGCTATCAGGTCGACAAGCACCTGATGAAGCAGGCCAAGAAGGACGCGATCTTCATGCACTGCCTGCCGGCGCACCGTGGCGAGGAGGTCACGGCCGACGTGATCGACGGTCCGCAGTCGGTCGTGTTCGACGAGGCCGAGAATCGCCTGCACGCGCAGAAGAGCATCCTGGCCTGGTGTCTATCGTGAGCCCGGCGTCGGAGGGAAAACCTTCCGACGACGCCCCGGCCGAGGATTGGGACCGCGTCCTCCCCTTCCAGCTCGACGCGCTCGGAGTCCGCGGCCGCCTCGTGCGGCTCGGCCCCTCGCTCGACGCCATCATCGAACGCCACGGCTATCCACTCGCCGTGGCGCGGCCGCTGGCCGAGGCGATGGTGCTATGCGTGGCGCTGGCGACGTCGCTGAAATACGACGGCATCTTCACCCTGCAGATCAGCGGCGACGGGCCGATCCGGCTGCTCGTCACCGACCTCACCAGCGCGGGCGCGCTGCGCGGCTATGCCCAGTTCGATTCCTGGAAGCTCGCGGTCGCTCTTGGCACCGGCAACACCGACGCCCCCGACGGCTATGTGCCCAAACTGTTCGGCCAGGGCCGTCTCACCTTCACGGTCGACCAGGGCCGGCACTCTGAGCGCTACCAGGGCGTCGTGCCGCTGGAAGGCCCGACCCTGGCCGACTGCGCCCACACCTATTTCCGCCAGTCCGAGCAGCTGCCGACCGGCATCAAGATCGTGGCCCGCCGCGACGAAACCACGGACGGCCCCCGTTGGCGCGCCGCGTCGCTGGTGGTGCAGCAGATGCCGGAGTTCGACGCCGGCCGCATCGACATCGACCAGGACCAGCGCGAGGACGACTGGCGCAAGGCCGTCATCCTGATGGCCTCGGCCACCGAGAAGGAAATGCTCGACCCCGCGCTCCCCGGCAAGATGCTGCTGTTCCGACTGTTCCATGCCGAGGGCGCGCGCCTGTTCGAATCCCGCGCCTTCCAGGCCCGCTGCCGCTGCAGCCGCGAGCGCATCGACGGTGTGCTGAAGTCGATCAAGCGCGAGGAACTGGCCGACCTGCGCGACCCGCAGGGCCTGGTCGCCGTCACCTGCGAATTCTGCTCGACCCAGTACAGCTACGACGAGGCCGACCTCGACCGCGTCTACGAGACCGCTGCCGGCGACCCGCCCGCGGCCTGAAAGCGGGCCATTTTTGGCACAGCTCGTTGTGCCACGGCGTGTCCAGGAAGCTGTGCCACAAACCGGCATCAACCCCTTGATCCGGCTGCCCGATCGCCCCCCGACAAACTGTGCCATCGGCACCGGCTGCTTCGCGCGATGAGAATCTGAAAAATCGCCGTCGGATCAGACGCAAGTGGACCACGAAAAACGCCCGGAACGGGAGACCGTCCGAGCGTTGCCAGCAATGCCTGCACAGAGGCACCGACTGTACCTGAAATATAGCATGAAGCCTGCTGAACTTGCGAATCCCAACAGGTCACGTTTGCGGGATGTCGCGCCAGTCGAACGTCAACGGCGCCTCGCGAAAGGCGAAGCGATCGAGATGGCTCGCCACGACACCCTTCATCCCCTGGAGCTGGGCGTCGACGCTCGCCTCCAGCCGGCATTCCAGGGCGTCGCCATGGGCCTCGAGCAGCAGGGTCGCATCGCCCGGCCAGTCGGCGCCGCGGGCATTGCGGGGAAAAACGACCTTGCCCTTCTCCGGGGTGAACTCGACGGCCAGATTGTGGCTCCAGTGCTTACAAAGCTGCTGGAGGTAGCGGCTGCCGCTGCCGGTCGGCACGCGCGCGGTGCTCGCAATGCTCATAGGCGTTCGATCCTCTGCGCAGCCTCGTCGATGATGGCGACCGCCTCGTGGACGGTCGCAGGCTGCACGCCGGCGCGGCCCAGGCGATGGATCAGCACCGCGCGCAGGTTGGCCATGGCGCGGCGGACCGGCATTGCGTCGGTGCGCTCGCTCACGGTGGCGAGTTCGGCCAGCCGCGCGAACAGCGCCTCGACCTCCGCCTGGCGCTCGGCGAGATGGGCGGTGCCCTCCGCGGTGACGGCGAAGGCCTTGCGCGCACCTTCCGACTTCACTTCGGCGATGTGGCCCATCTCGTCGAGCATGGTCAGCGTCGGATAGACCATGCCGGGGCTCGGCACGTAGCTGCCGCCGGTCAGTTCCTCGATGGCGCGGATCAGCTCGTAGCCGTGTCGCGGCTGGTCGGCGATCAACTTCAGCAGCACGAGCCGCAGTTCGCCCGCATCGAAGACGCGCCGGCGGCCGCTGCGGCCGCCTTCGCCGCGCTCGGCCTCGAAGCCATGGCCATGCCGGCCAAAGCCGCGCCGACCGAAATGATGCCGATGGGCATCTTCGCCCCGGGAATGATGAAAAGCTCTCATGGACGGTGTCCTGTTATGATTGAACATATCCAAGATATATCTTGATCGTTCAAAAATACAAGCCCCTCCCAATATTTCCTTCCTGGTTACCCTGAAGTAACCACCTGGATGTCCCAGGTGTCAGCGAGCCGCTGGTACTTCACCCAGCGCGCGGTAGACGGGACGGCCGGCGGCTTCGAACCGCCGCACCTCGTCGTCCGCGCCGGCCGACGGGCCACCCACCCTGAGGCAGGCGTCGCAGCGATCGACCAGGGCGAGCGATACCGGCGCCATGAGTTCCTCGTAGGCCGCGTCGCTCCCGCCCGCCGCCTCGATCATGGGAAGCGCCATGTTCACGCCGATGACCGGCACGTGGCCGACGCGATGGAGCGCGACAGCGGCTTCGTTGAGCACCCTCAGATTGGCGGCCCGGATCACCGGATCGGCGGCGCCACCGCCGGCCCGGTAGGGACCTGCAATCATGATCCACATGGCCCGTCTCCTTTGCCGGCTTACGCGCGCACGCCCCTTCGACTCGCTATGCTTGCAACGTCCTCAATCCAGCCCACGTCGCTTCGGCGCCGAAGGTGCGGACGCTGAGGCCCCTCTGCCCGAGTGCGAGCGCATAGCGCGCGGTGAGCGCCGCCGCGCCGATCGCAATCACCTCACGGCCCGCCGGCAGCTTCTGCCGATGCAACTCCTCACCGATCAGCAGGCCGGACAGATAACTCGCCGATTCCGCCGGCGACAATCGACCGAACAGAGCGAGCGCCCGCACGCCGAAGGCGTTGTGCAGCAGGCCTTCGCCGTTGCCGGCGCGCGCGACGCCGCGCAGGAAGACCGCCTCATCGAGCGGCGCCTCGGCCTCGAGCGTGCGCGCCAGGATGGAATGCTGGCTCAGCAATCCATAGAACTCGCCGGTCATGAAGGTGCGGAAGCCGGTGATCCGGCCGCCCTCTACCGACGCCCATTTGCTGTGCGTGCCGGGCAGAACGAACAAGCCGTCCACGAGACCGGCAAGCCGCATGGCGCCGAAGATCTGCACCTCCTCGCCGCGCATCACGTCGGGCACGTCACGCTGCTCGTCGCTGAGGCCGGGCACGAGGGCGATCCGCCCCGGCTCGATCCAGTGCAGCCCCTGCCGCAGCTCGTCGGGCCCGGCGGGGCACGCGACATAGGGTGCCTCGACCCAGCCCTGCCGGCTGCCGGCCATGCCGGAAATCAGGCAGACGCTGCCGGCCGGTTTCATCCACTCCGAGAACAGCGAAGCAAAGACGCCGGCGAAGTCGCCATTGGGAACGTTGAGGATGCCTAGGGGCGCGCTCTTCTCTTCCAGCACGCGGCCCACATCGTCGAGACGGGCGCCGCGCAAAGAACTCGTTCCCCAGTCGACGGCGATCAATGGCGGCACGTCCCGTTCATCCTCTTGCCGCATTCACTGTAGCTACTCCTGTTCCAGATAGACAGCGGACCCCGCCACCTTGGGCTATCCTGCCCCACCGGAACCGCCGACAGGAGAAACACCATGGTCGCGCCACGTCCCTCCAAAACCCACATCGGCAATCATGCGCTAAAACCCGAAACGCTGATGCTGAGCTACGGCTACGATCCGAAACTGTCGGAGGGCGCGGTCAAGCCGCCGGTCTTCCTCACCTCCACTTTCGTGTTCGCCACGGCGGAGGAAGGGAAGGATTTCTTCGACTATGCCGCGGGGCGCCGCAAGCCGCCCGCCGGCACCGGCGCCGGCCTCGTCTATTCACGCTTCAACCATCCCAACAGCGAGATCGTCGAGGATCGCCTCGCGGTCTACGAAGGCGCGGAGTCGTGCGTGCTGTTCTCGTCCGGCATGTCGGCGATCGCCACCACGATCCTGGCTTTTGCCCGGCCCGGCGATGTCATCCTCCATTCCCAGCCGCTTTACGGCGGCACGGAAACGCTGCTGTCGCGGACGATGGCGGGCTTCGGCATCAGCGCCGTCGGCTTCGTCGATGGCGTCGATGAAGCCACCGTTCGCGCGGCCGCGACCGAGGCACGCGGCCAGGTACGCAACGGGGGACGTCTGTCGGTCATCATGATCGAAACACCGGCCAACCCGACCGTTACGCTGGTCGATATCGCGCTGTTGCGACGGATCGCCGACGAGATCGGCGCCGCCCAAGGCTTCCGCCCCATCCTGGTCTGCGACAACACCCTGCTGGGCCCGGTGTTCCAGCGGCCGCTCGATCACGGCGCCGACGTCTCGGTCTATTCGCTCACCAAGTATGTCGGCGGTCACTCCGATCTCATCGCCGGGGCCACACTCGGCGCGCAGGCGACGATCGGGCCGATCAAGGCGCTGCGCGGCAGCCTGGGCACGCAGCTCGATCCGCATTCCTGCTGGATGCTGGGACGCTCGCTGGAAACGCTCGGGATCAGGATGGAGCGGGCGGAGGCCAATGGGAGACTCGTCGCCGAATATCTGCGCGACCATCCCACGGTCGACAAGGTCCACTACCTGAAATTCCTGAAAGACGGCTCGCAGGCCCAGAAGGTCTTTGCCCGGCAATGCACGGGGGCAGGCTCGACCTTCTCGTTCGACATCAAGGGCGGCGAGAAGGAGGCGTTCGCCTTCCTGAATGCGCTGCAAATCTTCAAGCTGGCGGTCAGCCTTGGCGGCACCGAGTCGCTGGCAAGCCATCCCGCCGCCATGACGCATTCAGGTATTCCGGTCGAAGTCCGCGACCGCATCGGCGTGCTCGACACGACGATCCGTCTCTCGGTCGGCATCGAACATCCCGACGATTTGATCGCCGATCTCACTCAGGCGCTGGCGGCGACGGGGTGAGTGGCTCGTCGCCCCTTCCCCCCATTCTTTCTCCTCTCCCCCGCTAGGGGGAGAGGGCGGGTGAGGGGGTTGCGCACGACTTTCGACACCCCCTCACCTAGCCTCTCCCCCTAGCGGGGGAGAGGAACATGAGGCATGGCGGCGGACGCTAATCCCTACAACACCACTCGACCATGCGCTTCATGAAGCCCTCGCAGGCCTCGATCTGCGAGGCGACGAGGAATTCGTTGGGCTGATGGGCCTGGGCGATGTCGCCGGGGCCGCACAGCACCGTCGGCACGCCCATGATCTTGCGGAAGATGCCGGCTTCGGTGGCATAGACGACGCTGCCCACGGTGTTGGAACCCGACCAGCTGCCGGCCAGGGTCTTGGCCTCGTCGTTGCCTTCGGGTGAGAAGGCGGGTGTCGAGGCGCGCAGCTCGGTGGCGATGGCGGCGGCCGGATGCTTGGCCTTCATCTTGGGCAGCAGCTCTTCGGCGAGCCACTTCTTGGCGCGCTCGCCCAATTCCTCGATCGGCCGCGTCGGCAATTCGCGATAGCCCCACAGCACCTCGCACTCGCGTGCCAGGATGTTGCCTGCGGTGCCGCCGATGATGGTGCCGACATTGAAGGTCGCCGCCGCCGGCATGAACTCGCTGTTCTTCGGAGCGGCCGCCTCGAGTTCCTCCTGCACCGTATTGAGGTAATGGACGAACTCGCCGGCGAAGTGGATGGCGCTGACGCCAAGGTGCGTCATCGAGGAATGGGCCTCGAAGCCGGTGAACTTGGTGACGTAGGACTGGCTGCCCTTATGGGCGTGCACCACCGTCATCATCGTGGGCTCACCGATGATGATGGCGCGCGGGCGCGGCACTTCGGTGGCCATGGCGGCGGCCAGGGAATGAGCGCCGAAGCAGCCGATTTCCTCGTCGTAGGAGAGCGCAAAATGGATCGGCTTCTTGAGCTTGGCTTTCTTGAATTCAGGCAGCATGGCCAGCGCGATGGCGTAGAACGCCTTCATGTCGCAGGTGCCGCGGCCGTAATACTTGCCGTCCTTGAGCGTCAGCGTCCACGGATCGGTGACCCAGGGCTGGCCGTCGACCGGCACCACGTCGGTGTGGCCGGACAGCACGACGCCGTCCTTCACGTTGGGACCGACGGTCGCGAACATGTTGGCCTTGGTGCCGTCTTCGTTGGGCACCAGCTTGGAGTCGATGCCGTGACCCTTGAGGTAGCCCTGCACGTACTCGATCAGGGCCATGTTGGAATTGCGCGAGGTGGTGTCGAACGCCACGAGCCTGCGCAGCATTTCGACTGAATCGACGATCTCTCCGGCCATGATGCTCTTTTCTAACTCAGACTGACGTACGACCGATCATGGTCAGGAATTCGCGGCGTGTCTCGCCGTTGTCGCGGAAGGCGCCCAGCATGCGGCTGGTCACCATGGTGACGTCGGACTTGTGCACGCCTCTGGTGGTCATGCACTGGTGCGCCGCTTCGATGACGACGGCGACGCCGCGCGGCTGCAGCACTTCCTGCAGCGTGTTGGCGATCTGCGCCGTCAGCTTCTCCTGGATCTGCAGGCGATGGGCGAAGGCGTCGACCACACGCGCGAGCTTGCTGATGCCGACGACGCGCTTGTCGGGCAGGTAGCCGACATGGACGCGGCCGATGATCGGCACCAGGTGGTGCTCGCAATGCGATTCGAGGCGGATGTCGCGCAGCGCCACGACCTCGTCGTAGCCTTCGACCTCCTCGAAGGTCCGCTGCAGCATGTCGCGCGGGTCCTGGTCGTAGCCGGCGAAGAATTCCTCGTAGGAACGCACGACGCGGTCGGGCGTGCCGACCAGCCCCTCGCGATCGGGATCGTCGCCGGACCAGCGGATCAAGGTGCGGACCGCGGCCTCGGCCTCCTCGCGCGAGGGACGGGTGAGGCCGGTGGCGAGCGAGACCATGTCGCTCTTCTTCAGCATCCTGTTCATCGTCGTTTCCTCAGTTGAGGGCTCGTTTCGAGGTTGGCGTGTCGAGCGAGAAGGTCGGGATTTCGATATCGAAGTTCTCGCCGCCCTCGGTGACCATCTGATACGTGCCGCCCATGATACCGGAGGGCGTCGAGAGCGGCGTGCCCGAAGTGTACTCGAACACGTCGCCGGGGCGCAGCATCGGCGTCTCGCCGACCACGCCGGGCCCTTTCACTTCCTGCTGGCGGCCAAGCCCATCGGTGATCTTCCAATGGCGGCTGCGCAGCTGCACCGTGGCATCACCCTTGTTTTCAATACGGACTTGGTAGGACCAGACATACTTCGATTTGGCCGGATCGGATTGATCGGGCAGATATTGCGGCTTCACGGTGACCGCGATGGCACGGGTTGTGGCTGTATACATAGGACGGCACGTCTCCCTAGGCACCCCTGACATGGGACGTTCCAGCCGAAAGGTCAAACCCGTCTAGAGCCACTTCGGGTCGGCAGTGAAATCGATGGTGAGCCAAAGGTGCGGGCCTTCGCCACCGATCGCCCCGGCAATTTCGCGCCGGATCGCATCGACAGTCGAAACATTGTCGAGCCGCACCTCGGGCGGAACGGCGATGTGGATTTCAATGAATTGCGCGCGGCCCACCTTGGCGACGTAGCTGGTGTAGGTCTTGAAGCCGTGGCGTTTCACGACGGCATCCATCACGCGACGGACATGGGCGTCGAGTTCGGGCGGCGTGATCAGCAGGATCTCCGTCAGCGCCTTGCGCACGGTGTGGATGGGCACGAAGACCAGGCAGAGCGTCAGCAGCGCCAGGACGACCGGATCGGCGTAGGGCATGAGATGGGCGTAAGCCGTGCCCTGCAGCGACCAGGCGATGACGAAGGCCACCAGCAGGGCCGAGGTGATGGTGGCCGACATCAGCCAGCCCTGCGCGTCCAGCCGTATGAAATCCGACCCGATGCGCCGATTGAGACGCCGTTCGTAGAAGAACATGCCGAAGCAGACGACGCAGACCGCGACGGCGTAGGCGATGGCCCAGCCGAAGTCGAGTTGCCGGCCGCCGGCCAGGATACTGTCGACCGCATTCAGGAAGGCATAGAAGCAGAGCAGCATCAGCGTGCCGCCGTTGAAGGCCAGCACCATGGGCTCGATGTGCCAGTAGCCGAACTGGAAACGCCTGTTGCCGGCGTCGCGACTGACCAGCCGCGACACGAACAGCGCCAACCCGGACATCGCCGCATCGATCGCGGCGAACACGCCGTCGAACACGATCGACAGCGAGCCCGACAGCAGGCCGAACACGACGCCGGCCGCCGCCACCGCGATCGTCACCGCGATGGAGAGTTTGAGCAGCCTTTGTTCGGGGGCGGCCTGAGGCATGCCGCAGGGTAGCGAATGAATCCCCCGTCGTCCCGACGGTCAGGCTAGATCGGGAAGATCAGGCAGGTGGTCGTGCCGTGCGCCAGCAGCTTGCCCGAGGCGTCGACCAGCCGGCCCTCGGACGTGCCGATGCGCGAGCCCACGTTGATGACCTTGCCCTCGGCCCGCACCGGGCCGGTCTTGTCGGTCATGGCGCGGACGTAGTTCACCTTGATCTCGACCGTCGTGTAGCCGACGCCGGCCTTCAGCGTGGTGTGGATGCAGCAGCCCATCACCGAATCGAGCAGGGTGGCGGCGATGCCGCCATGCACGCTGCCCAGCGGATTGTAATGGTCGAAGACCGGTGTGTAGGCGAACACGACGCGGCCGAACTCGATCTCGGACAAGGTCATGCCCAGCATCCGCGAGATCGGCGGCGCCGGGAAGCGGCCCTCCAGCAGGCCCTTGAACAGGGTGAGCCCGTCCATGGTGCGGGCCTGTTCCAGCGGCACCACGCCAAATCCGGCATCTGCGGCCATCATTCTCTCCTCGGTCTATTTAGGTGCATATACACATTGTGCCTTGGCCAAGGCAAGCGATGGCGATAGTCTCGGCGGCATGTCCGGCCCCTCCCCGATCCGCCTGTCGCCCGCCGAGTGCACCTGCTTCCGCGTGCGCGGCGCGGCCCGGCGTGTCACCCAGATTTACAGCCGGCACCTGGCGTCCACCGGTCTCAAGATCTCGCAGTTCTCGCTGCTGGGCTTCGTCGCGGCGCGCGGGCCGGTGAGCATCACCGAACTGTCGGAAATGCTCAGCACCGACCGCACGACACTCACCCGCAACCTGCGGCCGCTGCTGTCATCGGACCTCATCGAGCGCGCCGCGGCCGGCGACCGCCGCCGCCATGATCTGGTTGCCACGCCAACCGGCCGGGCCCTGTTCAAGCGCGCCCTGCCGCTATGGGCCGCCGCCGAACAGGAAGTGCGCGCGGCGATGGGCGCCAAGCTCACCGCCGATCTCCATGGCGCCCTCGATCGGTCGATGGAAAAGCTCGCCGCGCTCTAGAGATTGGCGTCGAAGAAACCGTATTCGAGGTTCATGGCGCGGGCATAGTGGGCGCGCACCGGCGCGCTGTCCGTGGCGTGGCGGTCGAGCAGTGCTTCCAGCCGCGCCGCCAGCGCCTCGAAGCCGGGATCGGCATAGGCCGTCACCCAGTCGGCATAGAGCGGCGCCACGCGGCCGGCCGACAGCGTGCGGCCAAGGAACGCATAGAGCCGCATGCAGGGCGTCATGGCCGCGATCGTGGCGCCAAGATCGCCGCGCCGCGCCGTCCCGAGGAGAAAGTCGACATAGGCGCGTGTCGCCTCGATCGGCACCGTATCCGACAAATCGACCTGCCAGCGTTCGGCATAGGTCTTGTGCAGGGCGAGCTCGTCGCGCACGCCCGCGATCAGGTCCGCGAAATCATTCAGGTCGGCGCGCGTGGCGCTGTTGGCGAGACAAAACGCATAAGCCCGCGCAAAGGCTTCGAGGAAATAGGCATCCTGCGCCACGTAGCCCTTGAAGCGGTCGACCGGCAGCGAGCCGTCGCCCAGCCCGCGCATGAAGCCGTGCGCCAGGATGCGCTCGGCCAGATCGGCATTGGACTCCCACAAGGTGCGCGCGAGCGACACCGGCAGCTCAGCCGCCCTCATCAACCTCCCAGCGCCTGCACCAGGTCGGCAATGATGTCGTCGGCGTCTTCGAGACCGACCGAGATGCGGACGGTGCCGTCGTTGATGCCGAGCCTGGCGCGCTCCTCGGCGCCGATGCGCATGTGGGTCGTGGTCGCCGGATGGGTGACCATGCTCTTGGCATCGCCCAGGTTGTTCGAGATGTCGACCAGCTGCAGGCGGTTCAGCGTTTCGAACGCCGCCCACTTGCCGGCCTTGAGATCGAAGGTGACGACACCGCCGGCGCCCGACATCTGCTTCATGGCGAGCTTGTGCTGCGGATGGTCGCTGCGCCCGGGATAGAGCACGCGCGAGATGGCGGGATGGGCCGCCAGCGCATCGGCGACACGCGCGGCGTTGGCGCAATGGCGATCGACGCGAAGGCCCAGCGTCTCCAGGCCCTTCACCAGCACCCAGGCATTGAAGGGGCTGAGCGACGGGCCGGTGTTGCGGATGATCGGCTGCAGCTTCTCGAGGATGAACTCCTTGGAGCCCAGCACCGCGCCGCCCAGCGTGCGGCCCTGGCCGTCGATGTACTTGGTGGCGGAGTGGACCACGATGTCGGCGCCCCACTCAAGCGGCCGCTGCAGCATCGGCGTGGCAAAGGCATTGTCGAGCACGACCTTGGCGCCCGCCTTGTGCGCCATGTCGCACACGGCGCGAATGTCGACGATGTCGAGCATCGGATTGCTGGGCGATTCGAACAGCACCGCCTGGGTGGGCTTCGACAGCGCCTTCTCCCAGGCCAGAAGATCGCCGCCGTCGACCAGCTCGCTCTGGATGCCGTACTTCGGCAAGAGATCGGACACGATGTAATGACAGGAGCCGAAGAGCTGGCGCGCCGCCACGATGCGGTCGCCCGACTTGAGCAGGGCCAGCAGGGAGAAGAACACCGCCGACATGCCGGTCGAGGTGGCGCGGCAGGCCTCGGCGCCCTCGAGCGCGGCGAGACGGTTCTCGAACATGCTGACGGTGGGATTGCCGAAGCGCGAATACTGGTAGTGGTTGCTCTCGCCCTTGAAGGTGGCCTCAGCCTCCTCGGCGCTCGCATAGGCGTAGCCCGAGGTCAGGAACAGCGCCTCGGAGGTTTCGTCGAAGTTGCTGCGCAGCTGGCCGCCGCGTACGGCCCGCGTCTGCGGCCGCCAGCTTTTTACATCCGCCTGCG
>JAUXRT010000743.1 GCA_030681635.1 Reyranella sp. | reverse complement strand
TTCACCCGCCACCACCAGGTGCAGATGGTTGTCCAGGATGACATAGGCATAGATTTTCAGGCCTTTATGCTGACGGCAAAACCGCAGGGAGTCCATGAGAATGTCAAAATAGGGTTTCCGGGTGAAGAGGGGAATCCATTTGACCACCGTGCAGGTGATGAAGTACAGACCGCCTGGTTCTCTGATGGTATAGCGGCTTCTCATGGGGCCTGGGGGCTATAAGGTGACGAAGCAGAGCTTCGCCCCCGAGTTCTCCAGGATGAAGGCGAATTCCCTTGCGTGCAGCTTGGCGTTCATCGGCACGGCACAGAGGCCGGCGTGCCAGATCGCGTACATGACCTCGATCGCCTCGACGCAGTTGGTCATGGCGAAAGCCACGCGGTCGCCGGGCTGCAGACCGAAGCGGACGCGCAGATGCGTGCTCATGACGGCGACCTTGCGCCACAGATCGCGGTAGCTGAGATGCGGCGAGGCCCCGCGCGCCAGGGCGGGCAGGTCGCGGAATTCCTGGGCCGAGCCCAGCAGCAGATGAGAAATGTTCATGGCAGCACAACTATTGCAGGCGCGGCAGCGACCTTGCAATGTGCGGCCCATGCAGGATTTCGATTTCGCCATCGTCGGCGCCGGCATCGCCGGGGTTTCCGCGGCCTACCATCTCGCGCCCCAGCTCGCCTCAGGGGCCCGGGTGATCATCCTCGAGCGCGAGCATGTGCCCGCCTATCACACCACCGGCCGCTCGGCGGCGCTGCATTCGGAGACCTACGGCAACGCCTCGATCCGTGCCATCACCGTGGCATCGGGCCGTTTCTACCGCCAGCCGCCACAAGGGTTTTCCGACCATCCGCTGCTCACCCCGCGCGGCGCGCTGATCGCCGGCCGGGCCGAGCAGGAGGCCGAACTCAGAAAGGCGGCGGCCGAGTATGCCCACCTGGTGCCGAGCGTGCGCTGGCTCGACCCCGCCGAAACGCTGCGCCTCCAGCCGCTGCTCAGACCCGAGGCGGCGGCGGGCGGGGCGATCTTCGAGCCCGAGGCCGACGACATGGACGTGGCCGCCATCCACGGCGGGTTCCTGAAGGGCGCGCGCGCGGCCGGCGGCCTGCTGCGCCTCAATGCCGAAGTGGCCGCGCTCGACCGCAAGGACGGGCGCTGGACCGTAAAACTGCGCGACGGCGAGACGATCACGGCTGCCAATCTCATCAACGCCTCGGGCGCCTGGGCCGACGTGATCGGCGCGCTCGCCGGCTGCGCGCCGATCGGCCTGGTCCCGAAGCGCCGCACCGCCTTCACCTTCGATGCGCCGCAAGGCCTCGACCTCACCCACCTGCCGATGGTGATCGACTTCGACGAGAGTTTTTACTTCAAGCCCGAGGTCGGACAGTTCCTGGGGTCGCTGGCCGATGAGACGCCCTCGCCACCGTGCGACGCCCAGCCCGAGGAAATCGATGTCGCCACCGCCGTCGAGCGCATCGAGACCGCGAGCACGCTCACCATCCGCCGCATCAAGAACAAATGGGCCGGGCTCCGGAGCTTCGTCGCCGACAAGAATCTCGTCGCCGGGTACGACCCCAAGGTGGAAGGCTTCTTCTGGCTGGCCGGCCAAGGGGGCTACGGCATCCAGACCGCGGCGGCGGCCGGACGGCTGGCCGCCGCGCTGGCCCTGGGCAAGGGGCTGCCCGCAGAGGTCGCTGACCTCGGCGTCACTGAGGCTGCACTCTCCCCCGCCCGCTTCACGTCCCCCTTCACGCCGCGGTGATTGAATGATCACAGCGCATCGCCAAGCCCTGACTTTCCGGTGAGGGTGCCTCGGCGCATGGTTGCGCCGTGGAGACGCCCCCGCGCTCTCCGCGACAGATCTCAACAAGGGAGCGAGACATGACCAGGACGACCCTCATCGCCACCGCGACCGCCATCTTCGCCGCCGGCGCCTTCGCCACCTCCGCCAGCGCGCAGAGCGTGAAGTGCACGGGCATCAACTCCTGCAAGGGCACGAGCGCCTGCAAGACCGGCTCGTCGGCCTGCAAGGGCCTGAATGCCTGCAAGGGCCAGGGCTGGACCGAGACCTCGGACGTCGTGAGCTGCACCTCCAAGGGCGGCAAGGTGATCTAAGCTTCCCGCCCCCCGGGAAGCCCGGGCGTCGCGGGAGACCGCGGCGCCCGTTTTTTGCCATCACCAAACTGTGAGGGAACCGCCCTGATCGGCGCACCGCCGGCCGCCGTATCTCAAGGGCAGGATCGTCCTGCAAACAGGGAGACAGACTCATGAACAAGCGCACTGCTTTCGCCACCGCTGCCGCCGTCTTCGCCGTCGGCGCCTTCGCCCCCGCCGCCTTTGCCCAGGTCCAGTGCGCCGGCGCCAATGCCTGCAAGGGTCAAAGCGCCTGCAAGTCCGGCA
This sequence comes from Reyranella sp., assembly GCA_030681635.1. Classification (GTDB taxonomy): domain Bacteria; phylum Pseudomonadota; class Alphaproteobacteria; order Reyranellales; family Reyranellaceae; genus Reyranella. The sequence continues at coordinate 1,544 of JAUXRT010000743.1, read as the reverse complement.
AGTCATCCTGCAAGGGCCAGAATGCCTGCAAGGGCCAGGGCTTCGTCAACGCGGGCACCTCTTTCGAATGCACCGTGCTGAAGTCGAAGTAACGGCCTTCCCGCGCCCGGTCGGCGAAGGACAGGCGGGCGTCCGGGGGAAATCGCGGACGCCCGTCCCCTTTGAGGAGTAGAGTCGACCGCATGTGCGCCGCCGCCGTCGATTTCGGCCTGGGTCTCCGGCCCGAACATTACGAGGAGATTGCCGCCAGCCCCGGCCGGGTGAGCTGGTTCGAGGCGCTGTCGGAAAACTACATGGTCCCGGGCGGCAGCCCGCTCCATTGGCTCGACCTGATCCGCCGCGACTATCCGGTGGCGCTGCACGGCGTGTCGATGTCCATCGGCTCGATCGACCCGCTCGATCTCGGCTATCTCGACGGCCTGAAAGCGCTCGCCGATCGTGTCCAGCCGATGTGGATCTCCGACCATCTCTGCTTCACCGGCCTGCGCGGCCTCAACATGCACGACCTGCTGCCGCTGCCCTACACCGAGGAGGCGCTGGACCATGTGGCCGAGCGCGTGAAGCGCGTGCAGGACCGTCTCGGCCGCCGTCTCGTGCTCGAGAACGTGTCGAGCTACGTCACCTATGCCGCCTCCGAGCTCAGCGAATGGGATTTCATCGCCGAACTCGCCCGCCGCGCCGACTGCGAGATCCTGCTCGATATCAACAACGTCTATGTCAGCGCCTTCAACCATGAGTTCGATGCCAACGAATTCCTGCGCGCCATGCCGCGCGAGCGGGTGCGGCAATTCCATCTTGCCGGTCACACCCACAAGGGTAGCCACATCATCGACACCCACGACCATCCCGTCGTGCCCGACGTCTGGGCGCTCTATGCCGAGGCGGTAAAACTCTTCCCGGGCGTGCCGACCATGATCGAGCGCGACGCAGATATCCCACCCTACGCAGAGTTGCTGGCCGAACTCGACACCGCGCGCGGCATCGCCGCCGGTATCCCGCGCGAGGTTGCCGCATGAGCAGGGCGAATGCCGGTTCCCTGGGCGACCTGCAACGCGCCTTCCAGGATTACCTGGTCCGCGACAGCGAGGCCTTCGAGGTGGCGGTGCGCGACACCAAAAAAGCCGACCGCGTCACGCTGCTCGACGTCTACCGCGACGGCTATGCGCTGCGCCTGATCGAGGTGCTGACCAACGACTATCCTGGCCTGATGGCGATGGCGGGCCCCGCCGATTTCGACCATGTGGCGCGGGCCTATATCGCGGCCCATCCCTCGCGCCATCCCTCGGTGCGCTGGTTCGGCGCGGGCCTGGCGGATTTCATGGCCAGGACCGCGCCCTACGACAAAGCGCCGGCCGCCGTCGAGATGGCGCGCTTCGAATGGGCGTTGGGCGAGGCCTTCGACTCGGCCGACGTGGCCCCCATCGCCGCCGACGTGTTGCTGGCCCTGCCGCCTGAAGCCTGGGAGATGCTCACCTTCACGACCCTGCCGTCGCTGCACCGCTGCACCTTCTCTTTTGAGGTGGCGCAGGCCTGGCAACGCCGCG
>JAUXRT010000740.1 GCA_030681635.1 Reyranella sp. | reverse complement strand
GCCCTGCACCTGGTACTTTGGACACCGCTTCTGATCTTCCTTCTCGTCTGTTGGCGGAGGAGAGAACAACCGGTGCTCGTGAGGGATCGAATATTGCGGATCTGGACGCCACTCACCGCCGGTCTTCTTGCGATTTCTCTGCTCTTCGACGCACGCGAGGTCGTGCTGGCCGCGTCTCGACTCGGATAAACGCAGGGCTCCGGGACGGCTTCCCGGTCACTTCATCTTGCGAATATCCGAGTAGTCGCCACTGGTCTTAAGGATGATCGTGACGTCGCCGGAGCCACGATTGCGCCAGAACCAGCCGTGGCCGCCATCGCTGCCGGCCGTCAGGACGCCCGTATCCGACGCGACCCCGCTCCCTTTCCTGTAGCTCGTCTCCTTGCCGCCGGTCTTGGAGGTGCCGTGCATGTCGTAGTTCACCTTGCCGCCATCGGTCTTCCAGGAATACTGCACCTTGGCGCCGCTCTGCATCGTCAGCTTGTATTCCACGCCTTCGCCCGATTTCAGGGTGATCATGGTTTCGTCCGACTTGGCGGCCGGAGCGGCCTGCGCTACGGCACCGGAGGGCGTCGGCTGAGGCGCGACCTCGTCGTCTGAATCGTGGTTGGGATGCGCGGCCGCCGGCGACACCAGCAGGCCCACGACCAGGGCCGGCAGGCTCGACCGCCGGTCGGGCTGGGCCGGAGCGCTCTGCTGCCGGCGGTCGGCCTCGGCCTCGATGGCGAGCTGCTTCTTGATAGCGCCCATGTCGGTGAGCTGCAGCGCACGGCCGATGCCGGTCGGATCGATCGCATACTCGGCGGGCAGCACGATCGTCACGAGGATCGCGACGGCTGCAAGAGCTGCGATGACGGTCGACTTCACGAGCTGTGCCGTGCTGGGAAGCTCGGCACGGGGGGGAATCTCGGCGTTGAACATGGAAAAACCTCAGGCGGAATTGATGAAATAGCCGGTGAGCTGGTAGCCGATCAACACGAAGCCGGCGGTCATGACGACGACGTTTGCGGCATAGGCGTGGCGCCAGAAGCCGGCGGTGCGCCGCCAGAATCCCATGGCGATCAGGATGGCGGTCAGCGCCACCATCTGACCGATCTCGACGCCGACGTTGAAAGCCAGCAGGTTCGGCACCAACCCGTCGGGCGAGATCTCGTACTCGATGATCTTGGTCGAGAGCCCGAAGCCGTGGAACAGGCCGAACACGAGGGTCGCGACCTTGGTGTTGGGTTGGAAACCGAACCACCGCTGGTAGGCGCCCATATTGTCGAGCGCCTTGTAGACGACCGACAGGCCGATGATGGCGTCGATCAGGTAGCTGTTGATGCCGACGTTGAAATAGACGCCCAGCAGCATCGTGGTCGAGTGGCCGAGCGCGAACAGGCTGACGTAGAGGGCAACATGGTTCAACCGGTACAGGAAGAACACCACACCCAGCAGGAACAGGATGTGGTCGTAGCCCGTCACCATGTGCTTGGCGCCGAGATAGACGAACGGCAGAAGATGGACGCCGGAAATCTCCTGGATGTAGCCCTTGTCGCCCTCGGCGACGGCATGGGCGAAGGCCGGCGATACCATGAGAGCGAGGACGCACGTTAGTGCCGCAGCCACCGCGGCCCAGCGCATTGGCGGCACAGCCGCCTCGCACGAGCGAGCAGATCGATGCATGACGGAAACCCTGAATGAGAGACGAAAGGACGACCCCCCGGAGAGGCGGCTGCGGTTAGAACGTCGTTCCCGATCTTGGCGGTCGTTCGAGCGAGGAGAGCGTGCCGGGATCGACGAACTCCGGCTTTGCGGATTGCCATGGCTGCAGTATGGCCGGTCGCTCGGCAATCTGGAATACGACCGTCCCACCCGCTTCGTGGCCATGGTCAGCTGTCGCCCGATCATGCTGATGCGTCACCTGGTCACCGCTTCCGTCGCGACCCTGCGAATGATCCCGATCACTCTCGGCTAGGAGCGAGGCGCTGTCCTCGTGCAAGGTGAAAGAATCGTGAACCGCGACGGCCATCGGCGAGGCGAATATGAGCGACGCCGCCATGGCGAGGGCAAGGATCGAACGCAAGACGGACAAGGTGTTCAATGGATGCACTAGCATGACTTACATCCCCTCCAGGAGGATATCAAGGGCATGACCCCCGCACGGCCGGCGACTGTCATCGGCGCGTCACTTCGGCTGTCCGGCGGCGGCGGGCGATGTCGCGTCCACAGTGTCGGGCATGCCCGGCTGCTTTTCGGGCAGCCGGATGTAGGAGTCGCCGGCGTCGAACATCGAGTGCTGCAGCGCATCCTCCAGCAACGCCATCGCCTCCCGCTGTTGAACGAGGGCTTCATAGCGCGCAAGCTGCACCACCTCCTGTTCGAGATCCGCCGTGAGCGGTGCCAGGCGATCGACCTCCCCCATCTGAAACGCGCGGTCGATCTGCTGGCGGCGGCGCACCTGACTCTGCAAGAGGGTGTTGGCCGTGGCCAGCGTGCGCGCCGCGCCGCGATAGCTGGCGATCGCACGATCGATGTCGCCGATGATCCTGGCCTGCAGGGCAACGAACTTCGCGGCGGCTTGCTTCCGGCGCGCCTCCGCTTCGGCGATCTGGCCCTGGTTCTGGTTGAAGATCGGCAGGTCGAAGCTCAGCTCGAAATTGTAGAGACTGTCGCCGCGATCGTAGGCATATCCGGGTCCGAGCGTGATGTTCGGAAACTGCTTCGCGACCTCGAGCCGCAGCGCCGATTGCGTGGCTTCATACTCCGCGAGCATGCCGAGCACGTCGACGCGCTCCAGCAGCGCTCGTCTGCGCAGCGAGCCTTCGGACATGTCGTTGACGTCAGGCATCTCGGGCGGGCTGTCGAATGCAGCCAGGCCCACCCGAACCTGCTCGAACGCCCGCACCGGCACGCCTACGGCGGCTGCAAGCCTGGCGCGTGCTTCGGCCGCCTGCCGTTCGGATTCTCGGGCGGCAAGCGTGCTCTGACTCAAGTTTATGCGCTCGCGGGCGACGTCGAGCGCCGAGGCCTCGCCCGCGGCAAAACGCCGTTCGAGAATAGCGACGATCTGCTCTTGCAGGACCCGTCTCTTCTGGGCCAATCGAAGTCGTCCTTCGGCAGCCCACAAGTCCAGCAGCGCCGTGCGGACGCCTCCGCGAACCTGCCAGGCGACGCTTGCGAGATCCTGCCGGGCCGCTTCGGTCAAGTTGCGCGCCTGCTCGACGCGAGCCTCACGCTTGCCGAAGGTCTCGATCACGAAATTGATCAGAAAACCAATTGTCAGGGGCGAGGGTGCTTCGGTGGCCAGGATGCCGCTGCCCGGCGCGATGCTCACGTTCGGGTTGGGGATCTGTCCCGCCGTGACGATACCGGCCTTGGCCAACGCGAGCCGGATGCGGGAAATCTCGATCTCCGGGTGATAGTAAAGCGCGGCCAGAGTCAGCGTCGAGATGTCCCAGGTGCGCATGCCACCGACGTACGTCGGCGAGGCAGCGGCGATGAACTGCGACAGCCTGGGTTCGTCGAGCGTTCGACGTTCCAGCGCAGCCGCCGTGTTCGTTGGAACTATGGGTTTCGGCGTGTAGGAGGCACAGCCGGCCAGTAACGAGCCTGCGACAGCAAATGCGATCGTTACCGCTGCCAGGCGAAGCTTCTTCTCGTCCATGGGCGCCCCGACAAACTCTCCGATTGACTGCATACCTCCCCCCGAGGATAGGATGCGGCGCAAAGTAAACGTCCGCCGCCGCGATGCAAGGATGAAATGGTGAAGACTTCACAGCACGACAACACCCGTCACCGATGGGTGGCTCGGTCGATCGGCCTCGGCATGGCAGCTCTCATCGGGCTGGGCGCCGCAGCCGTACATGCGGCGGACGAGATCATGATCTCCGAGCAGCAGGCGGCCAGCGTCGGCATCGAAGCCGAACCGCTTGCCGACCAGCCGACGACGCGCGGCGTCGTATTTCCCGCCCGCGTGACCATTCCGCCCCAGCAGATCATCGTCGTTAGCGCTGCCATCGCAGCCAGGGTCGATTCGATCGAAGTGCAGGAGGATCAAGCGGTGAGTGGCGGCGCGGTGCTTGCCAGGCTCAACAGCCCGTCATTGATCCGCGCCCAGTCGGAATTCCTGCAGGCGGTCAACCAGGAGAAATTCCTTCAGGAAACGCTTGCGCGCGAGCAATCGCTCGCTTCGGACCGGACCGTGTCACTGAAGCAGATGCAGGCGACGCGTAACGAGCACGCGCAGGCGACGGCATCGGTCGCGGAAAGACGGCAGATCCTGCGCGATTACGGGATGTCCGACGAAGCGATCGGCAGTCTGGTTTCGTCGCGCGTCTTCGACAGCAAGACGGTCGTCACCTCTCCGATCAACGGTGTGGTGCTGGACATCCTGATCGCGCCGGGCCAGAGAATCGAGGCACAGGCGCCGCTCATTAAAGTCGCCCGCCTCACGCCATTGTGGCTGGAAATCCAGGTTCCCGCCCAGCGAGCGGCCAGGTTTGCGCTCGGTATCCCCGTCGAAGTCTCCGGCTATGGCGTTGCAGCCCGTGTGATTGCCGTCGGAACCAGTGCCGACAAGGCCACCCAGGCCGTGACTGTCCGCGCCGAGGTGTCGGACGGCGCAGCGGGATTGAAGCCCGGTCAGTTCGTCGAGGTTCTCGTCAAATTCCAGAATGAGGGCGGCAAGACGTGGTCGATCCGGCCTGAAGCCATCGTGCGGCGCGGCAAGGATGCATTCGTGTTTGTGAAGACGATCACCGGCTTTCGCGTCCAGGCCGTCACCGTCGTCGAGGAGACGCGGGAAGCGGCGCTGATAACGGGGCCCTTGCGTGGGGACGAGAGTGTTGCCGTCCGCGGTCTTGTCGCCCTCAAGGGCGCGTGGCAAGGCCTCGGAGGATCGCAGTAATGCTCGGCCGTCTCGTAGAGTTCGCTCTGTCCCAGCGTCTGCTAATCTGCCTGCTCACGATCCTGCTTTGCGCTGCCGGAGCCTATGCGTTCCGGCAACTTCCGATCGACGCCTTCCCTGACGTCTCTCCCGTACAGGTGAAGGTCATTATGAAAGCGCCTGGCATGACACCGGAGGAAGTCGAGGCGCGTATCACGACGCCGATCGAGATCGAGATGATCGGCATCCCCTACAAGACGATCCTTCGATCGGTCACGAAGTACGCCCTTGCGGACATCACGATCGATTTCCAGGACGGCGTCGACATCTATTGGGCGCGGAACCAGGTCACCGAACGGCTTGCCGCGATAACGAAAGAACTGCCGGCGGGCGTGTCCGGCGGTCTCGCGCCGATCACGACACCGCTCGGCGAGATGTTCATGTTCACCATCGAGGGCGGCTCGCTCTCCCTGGCCGAACGCCGTACGCTGCTCGATTGGACGATCCGGCCGGCGCTGCGGACCCTGCCAGGCGTTGCCGACGTGAACTCGCTAGGCGGTGTGGTTCGAAGCTTTGAGGTCATCCCCGACAACGCGGCCCTGGCGGCTCACGGCATCACCAGCGAGGTCCTGCAGAAAGCGATCGAGGCGAACAACCGCAACGACGGCGCGGGGCGCCTGCGCGACGGCGACGAGGTCCTGCTCGTACGGGCTGAGGGTAACGTGAGGAACCTCGACGACCTGCGCGCGATCGTCGTCGCGTCGAAGGATGGGAAAGTCGTCCGAGTCGGTGATGTCGCAAGGGTTGAGATCGGAAGCCTCACCCGCTACGGTGTCGTGACCAAGGACGGCACGGGCGAAGCGGTCCAGGGGCTGGTACTCGGTCTGCGCGGCGCGAATGCTCGCGACGTAGTCACCAGCGTCAAGACGAAGCTCGCCGAGCTTCAGCCGGGCCTGCCGCCGGGTGTTGTAATCAAACCCTTCTACGACCGCGGCGATCTTGTTGAACGCTCGGTCTCGACGATCGCCACGGCGCTCCTGGAAGCGACGGTGCTGGTGATCGTACTGCTGGTGCTGTTCCTCGGAGACTGGCGGGCGGCGCTCGTAGTCGTGTTGACGCTGCCCTTCGCCGCACTCGGCACATTCATCTTGATGCGGATGTTCAACATGTCCGCCAACCTCATGAGCCTGGGCGGCCTGGCGATCGCGATCGGCATGCTGATCGACGCCGCCGTGGTGGTGGTCGAGAACGTCGTTGCGCAAATCAGCCGCACAGGCGCGTCGAAACATGTGCCGTTCCTCAACATCATCTATCGAGGAACCAGGGAGGTGGCCGTCCCCGTCACGTCGGGCATCGCCGTCATCGTCATCGTCTTCCTGCCGCTGCTGACCCTCCAAGGCCTGGAAGGTAAGCTGTTCATTCCGGTCGCCCTCGCTATCGTCTTTGCTCTGAGCAGCTCGTTGCTCCTGTCGCTTACCGTGATCCCCGTGATGGCTTCCTTCCTGTTGCGGCGGGAGGGACATGCCGATACATGGCTGACGCGCCGCGCCACCGACCTCTACGTCCCTGCGCTCCGCTGGTCTCTGCGGCATGAAAAGACAGTGCTGTCGGTCGCATTTGCAATCCTCGTTGCGGCCGGTCTCGTCTACGCTCTCATCGGCAAGACCTTCATGCCGACCATGGACGAAGGCTCGGTCATCGTCGGCATCGAAAAAATTCCGTCGGTCAGCATCGAGGAGACCGCCGCGCTCGATCTCAAGATCCAGAAGGCCATCATGGCGGGCGTACCCGAGGTGACCGGGATCGTCGCCCGCGCCGGCTCCGACGAGCTTGGGCTCGACCCGATGGGCCTCAACCAGACGGACACGTATCTGCTGACGACGCCGCCGTCGCAATGGCGCCAGCCACATGACAAGGAGTGGCTGCTCGGCGAGCTGCGCAAGGTCCTCGATAAGCTGCCGGGCGTCTCGTACAGCTTCACCCAGCCGATCGACATGCGCGTCCAGGAGATGATCATCGGCGTCCGGGGCGACGTCGTCGTCAAGATATTTGGGCCCGACATTCCGACGCTCAACAGCCTTGCGGTCGAGATCACTGCGAAATTGGAGACGATCAGGGGCAGCGAGGACGTTCGCACGGTCCTGAACGACGGTGTCCAATACCTGAGCGTCGCCGTCGATCGCCTGCAGGCCGGGCGATTTGGACTGAATGTCGACGACATCGCCGACGGCTTGCGCACGCAGATCGAGGGCAAGACGCTGGGGATCGTACTCGAGGACGGTCGCCGCACACCTGTCCTGCTGAGGGGCGCCGACAGTGTCCGCGGCTCGAGCGCCACCTTCACCGACCTCAAGATGACGATGGCCGACGGCACTGTCGTTCCGCTCAAGTCCTTGGCGGCGCTCGATCGTGTCGATGGCCCCGTCAAGATAGACCGCGAGAACGGTCGCCGGATGGCGCTAGTACAAAGCGACGTGAAGGGCCGCGATCTCGTCGGCTTCGTCGATGACGCGAAGAAGGTCGTGGTCGATCAAGTCAAGCTACCCCCGGGATATGAGCTTGCCTGGGGTGGACAGTTCGAGAACCAGCAGCGTGCAGCCGCGCGGCTTGAGATCGTCGTTCCGATCGCGTTAGCCTTGATCTTCCTGCTGCTATTCACCACCTTCGGCTCGGTCCGCCAGTCCCTTCTAGTTTTTGTGAACATCCCCTTCGCCCTCGTTGGCGGTGTCTTCACGCTGGCAGCTTCGGGCGAGTATCTATCGGTGCCGGCTTCCATCGGCTTCATCGCGCTGCTGGGCATCGCGGTGCTGAACGGCCTCGTCATGGTGTCCTACTTCAACCAGCTTCTGGGCGAGGGCGAAGCCATGGAAGACATCGTCTTCAACGGTGCGCTTCGCCGGCTTCGCCCCGTGCTCCTCACCGCCACCATCACGGCGTTCGGCCTGGTGCCCCTTCTGTTCGCCACGGGCCCCGGCTCCGAGGTGCAAAAGCCCCTCGCCATCGTGGTCATCGGCGGACTGGCCAGCTCGACGCTTCTCACCCTGCTGATTCTGCCCTTGCTCTACCGCCGATTCGGCGTTTCCCGAAAGGCGACAACCATATGAACCCGCCATCCGTCATTCTTACCTTGGTGGCACCTCGCGTGCTCGAGGAGAAACTCGTGCAGATGCTTCTGACGCACGAGGTTGCCGGCGACGCCGGCTTGTCGGTCAGCGAGATCATCGCCTACGGCCGGAATCTGCATTTCAGGGCGGTAGCCGAGCAGGTCAGCGGGCGGGTCAGGCAGATTGAGGTGCGGATGGTCCTGTCCGCCGAACATGCGCAACAAATTGTCGAGCAGCTCAAGGCCGAGATGCCGGGACAGCATGTTAAGTGGCGGATCGCATCGATCATGGCGACCGGCGAACTCTCGTGACAGTCGTCCGAAGAATACAAGGGTCGTGCTCGCTGTTGCCCGCGCCAAGCGAAGAAATGCCGCCGGCTGCCATAGAGAAGCGCTTACGAATTGATTCAATGGAGATCAATAGGAGAGGTGCGAATGCCAAATTCGCACCTCGTGGACGTTCATGTTGAGAGGTTAGGACGTCAATGCGGGTCGCTCGGTCGCAGTTGCGTGGTATTGCGACGTCCGTCGCATTGAGCACAATTCATTGCGCACTGTTTTCGGCTTTGGCATTCAGCCCCGCCCGCGCGGAAAACTACTTGTCGATGTTGTCTGTTCTTACGGGGCAGGAAATTGGCAGGGCATACCGGATCGACGGAACGATTCCGAAGCAGGCCGACAATACCAATGATCAAAATGCATGCGCCAACGATCCGCGCGAGGTTCCGAAGGCCGATGCCGCTCGAATCGGCGAACTCGCACGGACGGATCGCGAGGCGGCCTCGATCGAGCTCGCAAGGGTAATCGGCCCGTGCATGACCCGGAAAGGTTGGCGGATCGTGATCACTGGCGCAGACATTCCCGGCATCGAGCGTTCAGCCATCGCAGCCCTTGATGCGGTCCTCGACAAGCTGTCTTCTTCCCTTCCGAGCAAGGTCGATCAGCACAGCGACCTTGTGCGGGTTAGGCGATACAACGCCAATGTGATTTATACGATGAAAGTTAAATCAGAATCTCAAGGCACAGCCGACAAACTCCGAAAATTTTACATGGTCGATGCTCGCGCCGCCGAAGCGATGAACAAGACTCTCATGAAGCAAACCTATTGCACGACACCGTCCAATATTTTTCTGAAGGCGGGCCTGGCCATAAGTTGGGAGGTTTTTGACGCGAAGGGATTGGTTTGGCGTATTCGCCTAACTTCAGAAGATTGCCCATGAACCGTTACTGTGACACTCGTTGAACTTGCGGTTTCTGCAATTCTGCATAATCGGACTTCCGCTTGGGGCACTAGCGCCAAACTACTTCGCGCGGAGGCGACCGCCCGCTCAGGATCGGTAGTCCACACCCGAAACGCCTCACCAGTTCATAGTGTTCCCTTTTCTCTTGGGCTGCATTGAACGGCGTCTCCAATGGGCGCGGTCCAGTCACGCTGTGAACTATCAAGCCACGACCGGCATGGGCGAACAGCACAACGGCTTGGTTGTAAAGGTGGTGAGGAATCTCCGCCAAGTCAGCGGGACCTCGGCCATTCGGGATGATGGCTGTCGATGATATAGGCATGAGTGTGCCGGTGATCCCGTCCGATGCTCTCGGCACGCGCGACATGGGGATGGTCGTCGGCAAGTGTGTTGTGGACATGCTCGATCTCGTCGGGGTCGGCCGCCGGCCAGAGCCGAAGCGCAAGCAGGACCGCGAGACCTGCAAGCAAGCCGAGCGCCCCGAAGGTCCACTGTAGGCCGACCTTCGCACCGAGCCAGCCGGCGACGGGATAGGTGAGCAGCCAGCAGGCGTGCGAGAGCGCGAACTGAGCGGCAAACAACGCTGGGCGATCTTCCGGTTGGGAAGAGCGGCGGAGCAGCCGACCGGACGGCGTCTGAGCGAGCGAATAGCCGATGCCCAGCACGAACCAGAGCGGAAGAAGCAAGGCGTAGGTCCCGACGAGCATGCCGGCAAACAGGCCCGCGACCAGGAGAGCGGCGCCGGCCAGCATCGCTGTCCGGTCGGCGACTTCGTCGAGAAGGCGCGGCAGCACGAGCGCGGCGATCATCGAGCCACCTCCGAACGCGGCGAGCGCCAGGGCCATCGCGCGCTGGTCGAGGCCGAACTCGGCCTGGACAAGCACGACGGTATTGACGATCACCATGGCGCTCGCCGCGGCGATGGCGAGGTTGAGGGCCAGCAGGCCGCGCAGGCGCGGCGTTGCGAGGTAAAGCCGCAGACCGCGAGTCGTGCGCTTGTAGATGCTGCGCCGCTCGGGCGATTTGGGGTTCGGCAACACGACCGAGACGACCAGCAGGGCGGAAACGAGGAAGCCCAGGACCGTGCCGGCGAACAGGCTGTGGAAGCTGATGATCGTCAGCAGTGCAGCGGCCAGCATTGGGCTGATGACGTTTTCGAGGTCATAGGCGAGCCGGGAGAGCGAGAGCGCGCGTGTATATTCCCTTTCGTCTGGCAGCACGTCGGGTATGGTCGCCTGGAACGTCGGCGTGAAGGCAGCAGACGCCGATTGCAGCACGAAGATGAGGACATAGACCTGCCAAACCTCGCTGACGAACGGCAGCAGCAAGGCCACCGCTGCCCGCACGAGATCGAGGCCTACGAGCATCGCCCTTCGTGGCAACCTTTCGGCAAAGGCGGAAGCGATCGGCGCCACGCCGACATAAGCGATCATCTTGATGGCGAGTGCGGTACCGAGCACGGCCCCGGCGCTGGATCCAGCAAGCTCATAGGCCAGAAGCCCCAGCGCGACGGTCGCAAGGCCCGTGCCCACCAGGGCGATGACCTGGGCCGCAAAGAGATGACGATACGTTCGGTTGGCGAGTACGTTCAGCATTTGCCGGATGTTCCCTGTCGTGGCGATCTCTGCCGCCGCGGGCAGTCTAGGGGAGCGACAAGGACAGTATTGACTGATCCCCTCCAGGAGGATAGGAGATTCTATGACTGAAAAGCATTTGCATCAGACTCACACGGATGTCACCAAGAGACTTCGGCGCGCCGAAGGGCATCTCAGAAGTGTGATCGACATGATCGAAGCGGGTCGGTCCTGCCTTGACCTCGCTCAGCAGCTTCATGCCGTGGAGAAAGCCATAAGTCAGGCGAAGAAAACCCTGATCCAGGACCATCTCGACCATTGCCTGGATGACGCCATTGATCAGCCTGTGAAGGAGCGGCGTCGCCTAATTCAAGAATTCAAACTTATCGCCAAGTATCTATAGGACGCATGCCGTCGTTTGCCGACCTCCTGCAGCAGGGCGCCGGCAACGCTTGGCTGTTCATTCCCAGCGCGGTCTTGCTGGGCGCGCTGCATGGGCTCGAGCCGGGCCATTCCAAGACCATGATGGCGGCCTTCATCGTGGCGATCCGCGGCACCGTCGGACAGGCGGTCCTGCTCGGCCTGTCGGCCACGGTCTCCCACACCCTGATCGTCTGGGGCATCGCGCTGGGTGGCCTCTATCTCTGGCGCGGCCTCGATGCCGAGACGATCGAGCCCTACTTCCAGCTCGTCTCGGCCGCGATCATCATCGGCATTGCGCTCTGGATGCTGGGACGCACCTGGCGGGACCAGAAAAGAGCCGCGGCGGCGAGTGGCCACCACCATCACGGCCATGGCGAGGAAATCCGGCGCATCGACACCGGCCACGGCGTGCTGGCCTTGGAGATCTTCGAGACCGGCGTGCCGCCTCACTGGCGTGTTCGCAGCGAGGGCGGTCCCGCCTGGGCCGCGAAAGACGTGACGATCGAGACCGAGCGCCCTGATGGCCGCCGGCATGTCTTCACGTTCGTCGATCGCGGCACCCATCTCGAATCGGTCGAGGCGATCCCCGAGCCGCACGAATTCATGGCGCGGCTGCGACTGGCCCACGGTCAGCATTCGCACGACTACGACGTCTCCTTCGTCGAGGGCGACGGCGGCGATCATCTACACGAGGAACTGCGAGGGCTGGGCGTTGCGACCGGCGGCTATCAGGACGCCCATGAGCTCGCCCATGCCAACGACATCCGCCACCGCTTCGCCGACCGCACCGTCACGACCTGGCAGATCGTCCTGTTCGGCCTCACCGGAGGGCTCATCCCCTGTCCGGCCGCGATCACCGTCCTGCTGCTCTGCCTACAACTCAAGGAAATCACTTTGGGGGCGGCGCTGGTCCTGTGCTTCTCGATCGGTCTCGCCCTGACGCTGGTCACCGTGGGTGCCGCCGCGGCGCTGAGCGTCCGGCACGCGACCCGGCGCTTCGCCTGGTTCTCGACCTTCGCCCGCCGTGCGCCTTATTTCTCGAGCCTGCTGATCATCGGTGTCGGCCTTTACGTGGGTTTCCACGGCTGGCGCGGTCTCGTGTCCTAGATGATCCGTCCGGCGACGCCCGTCACGGTGAGCAGGCCCAGGGTGAGGATCAGCAGCGACGTCAGCAGCTCGACGTAAGCCAGGCCCTTCATGACACGCTGGAAGTTGCCGCCAACCAGCGCCAGACCGCCGCGCCGGAGAGCGATGCCCAGCAGGCCGAAGCAGCCGATGGTGATGGCCGATCCGATGCTGATGCCGGCCGCAAGGGTGAT
>JAUXRT010000736.1 GCA_030681635.1 Reyranella sp. | reverse complement strand
TGCGGCCCGCCTTCCCACCAGCCGGGATACATGTAGTACGGCGCGATCTTGTTGAAGCCGAGCTTTTGGTCGTCATAGGGACCGACCCATTCGGCGGCGTCGATCGTGCCCTTCTCGAGCGCCGGATAGATGTCGCCACCGGCGATCTGCTGGGGAACGCAACCAAGCTTGGCGGCGACCAGGCCGGCAATGCCGGCGATGCGGAACTTGAGTCCCTTCAGGTCGTCCATCGTCTTGATTTCCTTGCGGAACCAGCCGCCCATCTGGGCGCCGGTGTTGCCGCACGGCAGGTTGTAGCAGTTGTACTCCTTGTAGAGATCGTTCAGCAGCTCCTTGCCGCCGCCCCAGCGGATCCACGCTTCCTGCTGGCGCGCGTTGGTGCCGAACGGCAGCGCCGTGTCGATGGCGAGCGCCGGCTCCTTGCCGAAGTAGTAAGTGCCGGCCGTGTGCCCCATCTCGACGGTGCCGTTCTGCACGGCGTCGAGCACCTGCAAGCCGGGCACGATCTCGCCGGAGGCGAAGACGCGGATCTGGAACCGGTTGTCGGTCATCTCCTGGATGTACTTGGCAAACACCTCGCCGGCGCCGTAGAGCGTGTCGAGGGACTTGGGAAAGCTCGAAGCCAGACGCCATTTGAGCTCCGGCATCGACTGGGCGATCGCCGGCGCCGCGAGCGCCGTCGACGCAGCAATAGACGCACCACCGACGCCAGCATTACGCAGGAATTTGCGACGTTGCATGTTTCCCTCCCCAGGGATTTTATTTTGTATGCCGAGTTTTGATTCCTCTTGGCGGAATCATCCTGCCACGGCCAAGGCCCTTGGGAAAGGCCGGAACAAAGAAAAAGCCCCGCCGAAGCGGGGCTTTCCTTCCGGTGCGCCGAACGAGAGGCGCTAGAGCTTGTTGCCCGCCGACTGGCGCGCCATGAAGGAGTCGAACGTGTTCTCGGCGACGCGGAACCACAGCACTTCTTCGCTGCGGAAAGGCTTCCAGGAGTCGTACACCTTCTTGAACTTGGGGTTCTTGGCAACGGTCTCGGCGTAAAGTTCGTTGGAGGCATTGAAGCAGGCTTCCAGCACCGACTGCGGGAACGGCAGGAACTTGGTCCCCGCCGCCACCAGTTCGCGCAGCGCCTTGGGGTTCTGCGTGTCGTACTTCGACACCGACTTGACGTTGGTCTCGCCGGCAGCACTGGCGATCGCCTCCTTATAGGTGGCGGGAAGCGAGTCGTAGGCCTTCAGGCCGACATAGAGAGACAGCGCGGCGCTGCCTTCCCACCAGCCGGGGTAATAGTAATACGGTGCGACCTTGTTGAAGCCGAGCTTCTGATCATCGTAGGGGCCGACCCATTCGGCGGCGTCGATCGTTCCCTTTTCCAGCGCCGGATAGATCTCGCCGCCAGCCAGCTGCTGCGGGATAACGCCGAGCTTCGCCATCACCTGGCCAGCGAAGCCACCGATGCGCATCTTCACGCCCTTCATGTCCTCAGGCGTCTTGATCTCCTTGCGCCACCAGCCGCCCATCTGGGCGCCGGTGTTGCTCATCAGGAAGGAGGTCATGTTGTAGCTTTTGTAGAACTCGCGCATCAACTCGAGCCCGCCGCCGTAGTAGACCCAGGCGTTGTGCTGGCGGGTGTTGAGGCCGAACGGCACCGCGGTGTCGAACGCGAATGTCGGATCCTTGCCGACATAGTAGTACGATGCCGTGTGGCCACACTCGACGGTCTCGTTCTGGACCGCATCGACGACCTGCAGGCCCGGAACGATTTCGCCGGCAGCGAAGACGCGGATCTGGAACTTGTTGTCGGTGAGGGCCGCGACGCGCTTGGCAAAGTCCTCGCCGGCGCCGTAGATCGTGTCGAGCGACTTCGGGAAGCTCGAAGCGAGCCGCCACTTGATTTCCGGCATCGACTGGGCGATGGCCGGCGCGGCGAGCGTGCTGGCGGTGACGACAGCGGCACTACCGACACCGGCGGTGTGCAGGAATTTGCGACGTTGCATCGAGTAATCTCCCCAAAAAACCCTTATTCCAAGACTCGCTTCCGCCTTGCGAACCGCTTCGGCGATGGCGGTTTATCGCACGGCGCAACACCCTTGGAAAGATGCCCGCACGGCCCCTGAAGGCATCAAAAAACCCCGCCGAAGCGGGGTTTCCTGAAGGTTCCAGTGATCTGCCTGTCAGAGCTTTCCGGCCGCAGACTGGCGCGCCATGAAGTTGTCCAGCGTGCTTTCGGCGACGCGGAACCACAGCACTTCCTCGGCCCGGAACGGCTTCCACGAGTCGAACACCTTCTTGAACTTGGCGTTCTTCGCCACCGTGGCAGCGTAGATCTCGTTGGTGGCGTTGAAGCAGGCTTCCAGCACCTGCGGCGAGAACGGCGTGAGCTTGGTGCCCGAGGCGACCAGTTCCCGCACGGCCTTCGGGTTCTGCGTGTCGTACTTGGAGATCATCGAGGTATGGGCCTTGGCCGCAGCGGCTTCGACGATCGCCTGGTAGGACTTCGGCAATTCCGCCCACTTCGACGTGTTTACGTAGGCGGAGAGCTGCGGACCAGCTTCCCACCAGCCGGGGTAGTAGTAGTACGGCGCAACCTTGTTGAAGCCGAGCTTCTGATCGTCGTACGGACCAACCCACTCAGCGGCGTCGATCGTGCCCTTCTCCAGCGCCGGATAGATGTCGCCACCCGCGATCTGCTGCGGCACGACGCCGAGCTTGCTCAA
The DNA here is from genome assembly GCA_030681635.1 of Reyranella sp. Classification (GTDB taxonomy): domain Bacteria; phylum Pseudomonadota; class Alphaproteobacteria; order Reyranellales; family Reyranellaceae; genus Reyranella. The sequence goes on along the minus strand of JAUXRT010000736.1, from coordinate 9,419 downwards.
CACCTCGCCGGCGAATCCACTGGTGCGCATCTTGAGACCCTTCAGGTCGTCGACCGTCTTGATCTCCTTGCGGAACCAGCCGCCCATCTGTGCGCCGGTATTGCCGCACGGGATGGCGTGGATGTTGTAGTCCTTGAAGAACTCGTTCATCAGCTCGCGCCCACCGCCCCAGTTCATCCACGCGTCCTGCTGGCGCGCGTTGAGGCCGAACGGAACGGCGCAATCCAATGCGAAGGTCGGGTCCTTGCCGACGTAGTAATACGAGGCGGTATGTCCCATTTCGACGGTGCCGTTCTGGACGGCATCGGCCACCTGCAGGCCGGGGACGATTTCACCGGCCGCGAACAGGCGAATCTGGAACTTGTTGTCCGTGGCCTCGGCGACGTACTTGGTGAAGATCTCGGCCGAGCCGAAGATCGTATCGAGCGCCTTGGGAAAGCTCGAGGTCATGCGCCACTTCAGCTCGGGCGTCGACTGGGCGATGGCCGGCGCGGCCAGAGCGGAAGCCGACATGGCAACAGCACCGCCGACACCGGCGTTGCGAATAAACCTACGACGTTGCATGAAACAAAAACTCCTGGACTCCGGGGCTTGCTGGAGGACGATCGTTCGACGTCATCCAATTGCGCGGCTTATGGCACGCGCCCCCGACGCTCGGAAGGTTCAACGCATGAACAATAGCGAGAGCGCCAATGCACCAATTGCAATGCGGTACCATGCAAAGACCGCAAACCCGTGGCGGCTGATAAAACGCACGAATGCGCCAACCACGAGCGCGGCCGACACGAATGCCGCAACGAACCCCAGGGCGATCACCGCGCCATGGTCCCAGCTCAAAATCGACCAGTTCTTGTAGAGATCGTAGACGGTCGCGCCGATCATGGTCGGGATCGCCAGGAAGAATGAGAACTCGGCCGCCGCCGCCCGGTCGACGCGAAAGACGCGCGCCCCCATGATCGTCGACCCGGCACGTGACACGCCCGGCACCATGGCGAGGCACTGGCAGAGGCCGATCAGGAAGGCCGTCTTGAGGTCGACCTCGTCGACCGTCTTGATGCGCGGTCTCTGCGCAAAGCGTTCGATCACCAGAATGGCGACCCCTCCCACGATCAATGCCACCGCAACGACCCACGGATTGAACAGCACTGTCTTGATGTACTTGTGGGCCGTCACGCCGACGATGGCCGCCGGCAGGAAAGCCACGACAATCGTCGCCGCAAATCGCAGCGCGGGCTTCTCACGCCGCAGGACGCCGAGACCCGTGGTCCAGAGCTTCTGACGGTAGAGAAAACACACCGCGAGAATGGCGCCGAGCTGGATCACGATCTCGAAGACCTTGCCGGGCGGCCCCTGGAAGTGCAGCAGCTCTTCCGCAAGGATGATGTGCCCGGTCGAGGATACCGGCAGGAATTCGGTGAGCCCCTCAACGACGCCGATCAGCACCGTTTTCCAGATCAGCGTCAGGTCCATGCCCGTCAATCCTTGAATCGTTTGGCGCGCGGCCAGCCCTTTTCCGGCAAGCGGCCGGCCTGCGCACGTTCGCCGCGCCAGAACTTCAACTCGCCTGCCGGGATCAGGCGATTGCCCCAGGGCAGACCATCGCTCAGCTTGAAGACCTGCGCGTCGGAAAGCCGATCGGCCTTCGATTTCTGCAGCAGGACGCCGCGGCCGCGGCCCATCTCCGGCACCTGGTCCAACGGGAAGATCAGGAGTTTCCGGCCTTCGCTCAGCACGGCAATCGAATCGGCGCCTTCGGGAAGGATGGAGAACGCGACCGCCTTTTCCTTATCGGCGAGATTGAGCGCCTGCTTGCCGTTCTTGGTCTGCGCGACGACGTCGTCCTCCGGCACCACGAAGCCGCGACCGGCATCCGAGGCAATCAGGAACTTGCGCCTGCCCTTGAACACTTCGAGCTGCACGATGTCATGTTCGTTGCCGAGTTCGACCATCAACCGGATCGGCTCGCCGTGGCCGCGCGCACTCGGGAGCTTGTCGCAGGGCAGCGTGTAGAAGCGGCCGTTGGTGCCGAACACCAGCACCTTGTCGGTCGATTGGGCGTGGACCGCGAAACGCGGACCGTCACCTTCCTTGAACTTGAGGTCGGCCGCCTGCTTATCGTCGAGATGGCCCTTGGCGGCGCGAATCCAGCCCTTGTCCGAACAGACGACCGTGATCGGCTCGCGCTCGACGAAATCCTCGATCGCGTGCTCGATCTCGACCGGCACGTCGGCGACCTCGGTGCGGCGCTTGCCCAGCGCGGTCTTCTGGCCGAACTTGGCCTTGGTTTCCTGCACTTGCTCGGCGACCTTGCCCCACTGCAGCTTCTCGTCCTTGAGCAGCGCCTTGAGGTCCTTTTGCTCGGCCGAGAGTTTCTTGTGTTCGCCCTTGATCTCAAACTCTTCCAGCCGGCGCAACGCGCGTAGCCGCATGTTGAGGATCGCCTCGGCCTGATTGTCGGTCAGCCCGAAAGCCTTGATCATCTTGGGCTTGGGCTCGTCTTCCTCGCGGATGATCTTGATCAGCTTGTCGAGGTTGAGATAGGCGATCAAATAGCCTTCGAGGATCTCGAGCCGCCGCTCGATCGCCTCGAGCCGGAACGTCGAGCGCCGGATCAGCACCTCGCGGCGATGGTCGAGGTAGGCCTGCAGTGCCTCGCGCAGGTCCATCACATGGGGCGTGTTGTCCTTGTCGAGGACGTTCAGGTTGAGCGGAAATCGAATCTCGAGATCAGTCAGCTTGAAGAGCTGCTCCATCAAGAGTTCGGCCGGCACCTGGCCGGTGCGTGGCTCGAGGATGATGCGGACGTCCTCGGCCGATTCGTCGCGCACGTCTTCCAGGATCGGCAGCTTCTTGGCGTTGATGATCTCGGCGATCCGCTCGATCAGCCGGCCTTTCTGCACTTGGTACGGGATCTCGGTGATGACGATCCGGTACTGACCGCGCGGCAGCTCTTCCTTGCTCCAGCGCGCGCGCAGCCGGAAGGCACCGCGGCCGGTCTTGTAAGACTCGACCATCGACTCGCGCGATTCCACCAGGACGCCGCCAGTCGGGAAGTCCGGGCCCTTCACCATGTCGACAAGGGTGTCGATGCGTGCGTTTGGCGTCTTGATCAGGTGCAGCAGCGCGTCGCACAGCTCGCCGGCATTGTGCGGCGGAATCGAGGTTGCCATGCCGACGGCGATGCCGGCCGAGCCATTGGCCAACAGGTTCGGGAAGCCGCCCGGCAACACGATCGGCTCGTCAGTCGAGCCATCGTAGTTCGGCCGAAAGTCGACGGCATTCTCGTCGATGCCGCCCAGCAGCGCTTCGGCAACCGCGGTGAGGCGCGCCTCGGTGTAACGCATCGCGGCAGGGTTATCACCGTCGATATTGCCGAAGTTGCCCTGGCCCTCGATCAGCGGATAGCGGACGGAGAATTCCTGGGCCAGGCGCACCAGCGCGTCGTAGATCGATTGGTCGCCATGCGGATGATACTGGCCGATCACGTCGCCGACCACGCGCGCGCTCTTCTTGAAGGCGCTGTTGGGATCGAGCCGCAGCAGGCGCATGGCGTGCATCAGCCGGCGATGCACGGGCTTCAGTCCGTCGCGCACGTCGGGCAGCGAGCGCGCCATGATGGTCGACAGCGCATAGGACAGGTAGCGCTCCTGGAGCGCCTGTCCGAATTGCACCGGCTTGACCGCGGCGAGTGGGACGACGTTGCTGCGTTTTGCCATCGATGGAACTTGAGAGGGGACCGACCGCGATTCGAGCCGCGGCCATTGTTATTCTAGCGCTGGAGCGTTTCCATAAATCTCACCCGAGCGGGAGGCAAGGGCTTGTTGTGTGGCCAGAAGACGTGCCGTTCGAGGAAATAGCCCGTCAAATCGAGACCCAGGCGCAATTGTTCGTCATCGGACGGCAATCCGCCGGTGGACAAAAACCCCGGCAGCGCCAGGAGCTTCTCCTTGTAGGGGCCCGCCGCCGCCCGCGACACCGCCCGGCCGGTCCTCGGCGAAACATAGGCCAGGTCCTCCGTCGTCCCCGTCGCGGCGCATTTGTCGAGATCGAGCCCGAACCCCAGTTCCTGCAGCAGACCCAGTTCCAGCCTGACGTAGATCGCCGGCCAACCGGGATGACCGAGCGCGCCCAGGAAGGCCCGGAAGCCATCGAACATCGCCGGATGCGGCTCACGCTCGGGCAGCGCCGAATCCGTCACCGCGCAAGCCGCGGAAAGACCGGCCAGTTCGGCCGCATCGTCGAGCGCCCGGGCAGCATGCGGCTCGCGCAGCTCGCCGGTAAAATTGCCGAGCTGGTCCGACAGGCGCGCGCGCCAGCCGACTTCGACGACATTTCCTGGTTGCCAGACCGGACTCGCGCGGCGCGAACCGCCGCCCGGAACGAAGCCTGCGTGGCGGCCATGCTCCCGGGTCAGGAGCGACACGATGAGACCACTTTCACCATGGGGCCGTGCCGACAGCACGATGCCTTCATCGCTCCAGTCCATGTCTCGGGTATGCCCCCGCTAGGGCTCGTAGTCGAGCCCGATGGTGCGGTAGTGGGACGGATCGTCGGCCCAGCGCTCGCTCACCTTGACGTGCAGGAACAGATGCACCGGCCGCTCCAGCATCTCGGCGAGTTCGTGCCGGGCGCGGGCGCCGATCTGCTTGATACGGGCGCCGCCCTTGCCGAGGAAGATCGCGCGCTGGCCGTCGCGCTGCACGTGGATGATCTGTTCGATGCGGACACTGCCGTCGGGGCGATCCTCCCACTTCTCCGTCTCGACCGCCGCCTCATAGGGCAGTTCCTGGTGAAGCTGCAGGAAGACCTGCTCGCGCGTGACCTCGGCCGCCAGCAGGCGCAGCGGCAGGTCGGCGGCCTGGTCCTCGGGGTAGAGAAACGGCCCTGCCGGCAGGAGCGCCGCCAAGGTCTTCAGGACGTCGTCCACGCCGTCGTTCTTGAGCGCGCTCACCATAAAAGTCCGCTCGAACGGCAGCAGGGCGTTCAACTCGGACGTAAGCGCCAGCAGGTTCTCGCGTGGCACGACATCGATCTTGTTGAGGATCACGAAGCGTGGGGCGCGCGATTCCTTCAGCCGCTCGATGATGGCGCGTGTCTCCTGGCCGATGCCGCGCTCGGCATCGACGACCAGCGCCACCAGATCGGCATCCTCGGCGCCGCGCCAGGCGGCCGCCACCATGGCCCGTTCCAGCCGGCGCTTGGCGACCCGGAAGATGCCGGGCGTATCGACCAGAATGGCTTGCGCGCGGCCGCCGCCCTGGCCGTCATCTGGGAGATCCGCCATGGCGATGCCGATCACGCGCATGCGCGTGGTCTGCACCTTGGGCGACACGATGCTCACCTTCGATCCGACCATGGCGTTGACGAGGGTCGACTTGCCGGCAGTGGGAGCGCCGACGATGGCCACGAATCCTGCCCGGGTGCTCGGTGTCGTCATCACTGGTTCAACCGTTCGAGAAGGGTGATCGCGGCCAGGCGTTCGGCCTCGCGCTTGCTGCCGCCGCGCGCCTGCGCGGGCTCATGCCCCTTGATCGCGACATCGACGACGAACAACGGCGCATGCGGCGGCCCCTCGCGGCCGACTTCACGATAGGCCGGCAGCGGCAGGCGCCGGGCCTGCGCCCATTCCTGCAGCGCCGTCTTGGGGTCGCGCGGCGCCGCGGCCTGGCTGGTGAGCCGATCGCCCCACAGCCGCTCGACGCAGACGGCCGACACGGCAAATCCGGCATCGAGAAAGACGGCGCCGAGCAAGGCCTCCAGCGCATCGGCGAGAATGGTGGGTCGTACAACACCGCCCTGCCCGCGCTCCGATTCACCCAGCCGGATATCGGCACCGAGTCCGATTGTCGTCGCGATTTCCACCAGCGTCTCGGCGCGCACGAGTGCTGCGTGCCGGCGCGCCAGTTCGCCCTCGGGTTCGTGCGGGAACCGGCGCAGCAGCAGGTCGGCCACGGCGAGCGACAGTACGCGATCGCCGAGGAACTCCAGCCGTTCGTTGCCGTGGGGAAAAGCCGCCTTCAGATCGGCCCGGCGGTCGAGTGCCCCGCGATGGGTCAGCGCCTCGGCCGCCAGTTCGGCGCGCCCGAAAGTGTGGCCGATCTTGCCGGCCAGGGCTGCAAGATCGACGTCGGTCGCGTTCAGTGGATCGCCATGAAGAAGCGATTGAAGCGGATGGCCTCCGGCCATTTCCACGGCTCCAACCAACCGGCGACCGTCGGATCGTGCGAGAAGAAGATGAATTCGGCGCGTCCGACGAGATTTTCGGAGGGCACGTACCAGCCCAGCTGGTCGCGATCGCGGGTCGAGCCGGCGAAATCACGCAGCATCAGCCGCGTGCGACTGTCGAGCGAATCGTCGCGATTGTCACCCATCACGAAATAGCTGCCAGCAGGCACGAGGAATTCCGGCGTGTTGTCGGCCGGACCATTGTCGTTGTACTCGAGCACCGTGTAGCGCCGGCCGTTCGGCAGCTGCTCGCTGTAGAGCGTGCCCTTCTGATAGTGACCGTTGGTGCCTCTCACATAGTCGCCGATGCGCAGGCGCGGCACCGCCGTGCCATTGATGTGGAGCACGCCGTTCATCATCTGGATACGGTCGCCCGGCATGCCGACGATACGCTTGATGTAGTCGGTGCGGTTCACACCCTGGCCCTGGTCGCCGGGATACTTGAACACGGCGACGTCGCCGCGCTCGGGTGGGCTGCCGAAGATGCGGCCCGGGAACAGGCCCGCCGAGAACGGGAAGGAGTGCTTGCTGTAGCCGTAGGAATATTTCGAGACGAACAGATAGTCGCCAACCAACAGGGTCGGGATCATCGACCCGCTCGGAATGTTGAACGGCTCGATGGCGAACGTGCGCACAACCAGCGCGATCAAAACGGCATAGACCACCGTGCGGACGGTTTCACCCCAGCCGCCCGCCTTGTCCTGCCCGCGCTTCCGCCGCTCAGCCACGTCCGTCATCGCCGTTCCAGTTCAAACGAGCCGGGCCTATAGCAGGGCCCGGAGCGCGTGTCTCCCGCCCCGGCCGCGACATGGGAGCGTCGCAATTCACCAGGGCTGGAACCCAACTCATGGCTTGGCCACTGCAGAAATAATCACGATCGCCTGCGCCAGGGGATACTCATCCGTCAAAGTGAGGTCGATCTGCGGCGACATGCCCGCCGGCGTGATCTCCTGCAGCCGCGCCAGCGCCCCGCCCGTCAGCGCCATCGTCGGCTTGCCGCCGCGCTGATTTATGACACCCATGTCGCGCCAGAAGACGCCGCGGCGGAGCCCCGTGCCCAGCGCCTTGGAACAGGCCTCCTTGGCCGCGAACCGCTTGGCGTAGCTCGCCGCCCGGGTGGCGCGCCCTTCGGAGCGCGATTGTTCAACTGGAGTGAAAATCCGCTGCACAAAACGGTCGCCGAACCGCGCCAGCGATTTCTCGATTCGCCTGATGTCGCAAAGATCGTTGCCGATGCCCAGGATCACGCGGCCGCCCCCGGTGCGCGCGCCGCATCCATGATGCGCCGCATTTCCCGGATCGCGGGCTCGAGGCCAACGAAAATCGCCTCACCGATCAGGAAGTGGCCGATGTTGAGTTCGCGGACCTCTGGAATGGCCGCGATCGGACCCACGTCGCTGTAGCTCAACCCGTGCCCGGCATGGCACTCGAGGCCGAGCTTGGCACAGAGTGCGGCGGCCTTGGCGATGCGGACAAGTTCGGCCTGCTTGGCCGCACCCTCGATCTCGCAGTAGCGGCCGGTATGCAGTTCGACGACCGGCGCGCCCAAAGTGACCGCCGCCTCGAGCTGGCGCGGATCGGCCTCGATGAACAACGACACGCGGATGCCGGCGTCGCGCAGCCTGGCAATCATCGGCTTCAGGTGATTGTGCTGGCCGGCCGCGTCGAGCCCGCCTTCGGTCGTCCTCTCCTCGCGCTTCTCCGGCACGATGCAGGCCGCGTGCGGGCGGTGGCGCAAGGCGATGTCGACCATCTCTTCGGTCGCCGCCATCTCGAAATTGAGCGGCACCTTGAGCTCACGCATGAGGCCCTCGATGTCACCGTCGATGATATGCCGACGGTCTTCGCGCAGATGCGCGGTGATGCCGTCGGCGCCGGCGGCCTCGGCGAGACGCGCGGCCCGCAGCGGATCAGGCAAATGGCCGCCGCGCGCGTTGCGCACGGTCGCCACGTGATCGATGTTCACTCCAAGACGCAAACGGGACTGCGTGGACATTCTCTACTTTCGCGAGATGGTGAGGCGGGAACAGGTCAATTGCGCGCGCGCTCGACGGCATTGATGGCCGGCGTCGCGCGAAGCGCCGCGGTGATGTCGGCAAGATGCTTCACGTCGGCGACCTCGACATCGATCACCATGTCGAAGAAATCCATGGACCGGTTGACGATGCGCAGGTTCGAGATGTTGCCTTCGTGGCGGGCGATCACCGTCGACAGGCTGGACAGGCTGCCCGGCTGGTTGGCCACCGTGATCTTGAGACGGCCGGTATAGACGGTCGCGGCGCCCTCGCCGACCGAATCCCAACCGACGTCGATCCAGCGCTCCGGTGCCTCTGAGAAGCTCTCGAGCGTGGCGCAGTCGATCGTGTGGATCGTGACGCCCTTGCCGGTCGTGATGATGCCGACGATGCGGTCACCCGGTAGCGGATGACAGCAGCGGGCGAAATGAACGGCCATGCCTGGAATCAGGCCGCGGATCGCGATCTGGCCGGCCTCCTTGTTGCCCCGCCCGCCCTCACCCGCCTTCGCGGACTTGTTGCGCGCGCGCGAGATCGGCACGACGTCGGCACCGCCCCCTCTCGAGCCGGGCCGCTGCTGCTTGAGGCCCGGATAGACCGCGGTCAGCACCTCGCGCGCACCGACCAGGCCCGCCCCGACGGCGGCGACGAGATCGTCGGTCGTCGCCTGCTTGAAATTGGCGCGCACGCCGTCGAGGCCCTTCTCCGTTGCCTCGTAACCTTCCTCGTGGAATGCCTTGTCGAGCAGAGACTTGCCGAGCTGGATGTACTGCTCGCGCTGGCGCGTGCGGATGAAGCGCCGGATGGCGGCCTTGGCCTTGCCGGTGACCACGAAGCGTTCCCACGTCGGCGACGGTGTCTGCGCCTTCGAGGTGACGATGTCGACCTGGTCGCCGTTGGAGAGCTGCGTGCGCAGCGGCAGCATACGGCCGTTGATCTTGGCGCCGACACAGGTGTCGCCGACCTGGCTGTGCACGGCATAGGCAAAGTCGATCGGCGTCGCGCCGCGCGGCAGGGCGATCAGCTTGCCCTTGGGCGTGAAGCAGAACACCTGATCCTGGAACATCTCGAGCTTGGTATGCTCGAGCAATTCCTCGGCGTTGGGCGCCTTGTCGAGGATATCGATCAGGCTGCGCAACCAGGCGTACTGCGGCGGATCGGTCGACGGCCCGCCCTGCT
>JAUXRT010000719.1 GCA_030681635.1 Reyranella sp. | reverse complement strand
GCGCCCCCAGGGGCGCTTCCTTGGATCCCTCCAGGAGATCGACATGAGCGAACCCGAAGTGTTCGAACGCATCCGCGACGAGATCGGCAAGAACGACGTGCTGCTGTTCATGAAGGGCACCCCGGTGTTCCCGCAGTGTGGCTTCTCGGCCGCCACCGTCGATGCGCTGAGCCAGCTCGGCGTAAAGTTCCACGGCATCAACATCCTGGTCGACCCGGAGCTGCGCGAAGGCATCAAGCAGTTCAGCCAGTGGCCGACGATCCCCCAGCTCTACGTCAAGGGCGAGTTCGTCGGCGGCTGCGACATCGTGCGCGAGATGTTCGAGACCGGCGAGCTGGAGCAGCTCTTCAAGGAAAAGGGCGTCTCGCTAGCGAATGCGGCTTAGCGCGCTGCGAAGCAGCGCGTCGGCGGGCGACAGTGCTTCGCGAAGCGAAGCGCGAGAGCCCGCTGTGTGGAGCCTTGCAGATAGTCTTCGATCAGACCCGCGTGCCCATGCACTGCGGGTCTTTTCTTTGGGGCGCCGATGAATTCTTGCCCTTTCTGAACCGCGCGGGCTCTCGGGCCTTAGGTGTTAGCCGACAAGTCGGCTAACACCGGGAAGGCCCTGCCGCCCGCCGGCGCGTGTGAACGCGCCTAGCCAAACGCGTACGACGCCATGGATAAATTCCCCAGCGTGAAGCTGCGATGCAGCGCTCGCCCGCGGGCGCCTTCGCCCGCAGCGCCATACGCCACATGCAACGGCAGGAAGTGCTCATCCGTGGGATGGGCGTCGACGGCATTGGGCGCCTGCGCGCGATAGTCGGCGAGCGCCGCCTCGTCGCCCTTCTCCACGGTCTCCGCCAGCCAGTCGTCGAATTCCTGCGCCCACGGCTCGGGCTCGGAATCGCCACCGCCGCGCACCAGCGCCCGCAGATTGTGCGTGGCGCTGCCGCTGCCCATTACCAGGATGTCCTCGTCTCGTAGCGCGCAGAGCTTGCGGCCGAGCGCGATGTGATGCGCGGGGCTCTCCGCCGGCTGCACCGAGAGCTGGAAGATCGGGATGTCGGCCTCGGGCCAGCCCAGCATCGCCGGTACCCAGGCGCCGTGGTCCAGTCCGCGATGCGCATCGTGCGCCGCGCCGGTGAGCCTGGCCACCCGCTCGGCGAGTTCCGGCGCGCCGGGCGCGGCATAGCGCAGGCGATAGAGCGCGTCGGGGAAGCCGTAGAAGTCGTGGATGGTCTCGGGCTGCCGCGCCAGCGAGACGGCCGGCATGTCGGTGTCCCAATGGGCCGACACCGCCACGATCGCGCGGGGCCGCGGCAGCTGCTTGCCGAGCGAGGCCAGGAAGGTCCGCGCCGGCGTGTCCTCGAGGATCAGCGTCGGCGCGCCGTGAGACAAAAACACAGTTGGCATCGACATCGCTTTATTCCTCACGCGGCTCGTGGCAGCTTGTATGCAATTGGAGTCTGGGGCCCGGATCGGGGCAAGGGAAGGACAGGATCATGCGTATCACGGGGAAACTGGCGGCGCTTGTGGCTGGCCTGGGGCTGGTCGCGGCGGCACCGGCGGCGATGGCAGAGACGACTCTGCGGATGGTGGCTCATTCCGACCTCAAGGTGCTGGACCCGATCTGGACCACCGCCTTCATCACCCGTAACCACGGCTACCTGGTCTACGACACGCTGTTCGCCAAGGACGCCGAGCTGCGCATCCAGCCGCAGATGGTCGACAAATACACGTCCTCGCCCGACAAGCTCACCTGGACCTTCACGCTGCGCGATGGGCTGGAGTGGCACGACGGCAAGCCGGTGACGGCCGAGGACTGTGTCGCCTCGATCAAGCGCTGGGGCGCCCGCGACGCGCTCGGCCAGCAGATGATGGCGGTCACCGCCGACATGAAGCCGGTCGATGCCAAGACCTTCACCATCGTGCTCAAGGAACCGTTCGGCCTGCTGCTCGACGCGCTCGGCAAGCCCAGTTCGACCGTGCCCTTCATGATGCCCAAGCGGGTCGCCGAAACCGATCCGATGAAGCAGATTTCCGATTACACCGGCTCCGGCCCCTTCATCTTCAAGAAGGAGGAGTGGAAGCCCGGCGAGAAGATCGTCTACGCCAGGAACACCAAGTACAAGCCGCGCGCTGAGCCGCCCTCGATGCTGGCCGGTGGCAAGGTCGCCAAGGTCGACCGCATCGAATGGCTGGCCATCGCCGACCCGATGACGGCGGTCAACGCCCTGGTCCAGGGCGAGATCGACATGATCGAGGTGCCGATCCCCGACCACTTCCCGCTGCTCAAGGCCGACAAGAACATCGCCCTGTTCGGCTGGAACAACCTCGGCAGCCAGATCATCATGCGGCTGAACCATCTCCATCCACCGTTCAACAACGTCAAGGCGCGTCAGGCCGCGATGCTGGCCATCGCCCAGGAGGATTTCCTGCGCGCCCAGGTCGGCGACCCCGAGATCTACAAGGTCTGCAACGCGCCGCTGGTCTGCGGCTCGCCCTTCGAGAAGAGCTACGGCGACCTGTTGATCAAGCCCAACCTCGAGAAGGCCCGCCAGCTCCTCAAGGAGAGCGGCTATGACGGCACGCCGATCGTCATTATGCACCAGACCGACCTGCAATCGTCCAACATGCTGCCGCCGGTCGGCAAGCAGGCGCTGGAGCGGGCCGGCTTCAAGGTCGACCTGCAGGCGATGGACTGGCAGACCGTGGTCTCCCGTCGCGCCCGCAAGGAAGCGCCCGACAAGGGCGGCTGGAACGTCTTCTACACCACCACCGTCACCGTCGATGCCGACAACCCGGCCGGCAACTCCTTCACCAGCGGTGGCTGCGACAAGGCGTGGTTCGGCTGGCCGTGCGATCCCGAGATGGAGAAGCTGCGCCAGGCTTTCGCCAAGGAGAACGATCGCGATCGCCAGAAGGCGATAGCGCTCGCCGTCTCCGACCGCGTCATGGACCAGGCGGTCTACATCGTGCTCGGCCAGTACAAGGCGTTCGGCGCCTATCGCAAGGACCGCGTCGAAGGCTGGCTCCCGGCACCGGTGCCGATCCTCTGGAACATCAGCAAGAAGAACTGACGCCTTCTCCCACCGGGAGAAGGCGCGCGCTCCGACGCTCAAGTCGCCGCTCAGGCGGCTTGAGCGAGAGGCTGGGACTGCCAGCGGCTGGCCGCCTCGGCGACACGCCGGCCCAGCGCCTCGAAGGTTCTGAAATCCGAGGCGGCGATGCCCTCCACGCCCTGGTCGCCGTTGGCCTGCGCCATGGCGCCGATCGAGGCGCCAACTCGGTTGAGGTCCTCGATCGAGCCCTTGGAGCTCGAGTAGCCGCCCGGCAGGCCGAGGCCGACCCAGACCATGCCGTGCTGCATGGCGAGCGTCATGATCTGCATCAGCGTGTTCTGCTTGTCGCCGCTCCACTGAGCCGAGCTGGTGAAGCCCGCCGCGAGCTTGTTCTTCCAGGCGCCGGCCATCCAGCGCTTGGAGGTCCAGTCCTTGAACGCGGCGAACTCCGCCGAAATGCTGCCCATGTAGGTCGGGCTGCCGAAGATGAGGGCGTCGGCGGCATCCAGCTCGGCCGCACGGGCCTCCGCCTCGGCCACCGGGATGAGGCTCGCCCGGACGCCCGGGACGGCCTGGACGCCTGAGGCGACCGCCTCGGCAAGCGCCTTGGTGTGGCCAAAACCGGAATGATAAACGATGGCAACGCTGGTCATGATCTTCTCCAATCCTTTGATTTCCTTGAGAGAATGAACGGTTCATCTCTTTAGGAGGGTTGATTACTCAAAGTGACTGGAAATACTTAAGGAGAAGACTATATATTTACCAGTAGGTACCAATTCGTAACCAAGAGATTATTCCAATGGCCGATGCCGAGCCCCGCAAGGAGAGCGCCTCCTGCCCCATGGACTTCATCCTGCGCATGCTGATGGGACCGTGGACGACGTACATCCTCTACAATCTGAAGAGCCACGGGCCGCAGCGCTTCGGCGAGTTGAAGCGGCGGGTGGCGGGCATCTCGGCCAAGATGCTGACGGAGCGGCTGCGCACGCTGGAAGGCGCGGGCCTGCTGCGGCGCGACTATGAGGCCACGATCCCGCCCAAGGTCACCTATTCGCTGACCAAGCGCGGCCACGAACTCGACGGCGTGCTCAACAGCCTGGCCGAGGTCGGCCTGCGTTGGGAAACCGAGGATGCGGCGGCGCGATCACAGCGCGCGGCGGAGCTGAAGGCGGCGGAGTAGATCGACTTCAACACTCAACATACAACCTCACCCTGAGGAGCGCGCACTGCGCGCGTCTCGAAGGGTGGCTACCGGCATATTGTTGCCGACCCTTCGAGACGCGGCCTGCGGCCGCTCCTCAGGGTGAGGTTAAGACGGCTACTTCTTCGTCACGCCCCAGAAGACGGTGATCGGCGGCGGCACCGCCATGGTGCCGATGTTCGTCCGCACGGCGCCGGCGGCGAACCATTCGCCCAGGGGCACGTGGGTCACGATCTTCATGGCGTGGATCTGGACCTCGTCGGCGACGGCCTTCTTCTCGGCCGGAGTGCCAGCCTGCACGAACTTGTCGCGCAACTTCTCCAGTTCGGCATCGCACGGCCAGCCCGACCGCGCCTTTTCACAGGTCGCCGTGAGATAGGGCGTCATCAGCGGATCGAGGATATCGACCTGCGACCAGTTGGTGCCGAAGGCACCCCAGCCGCCTTCCGACGGCAGGCCGCGCTTGGTGCTGAGCCGGGTGGCCATGCTCTGCCAGTCCATCGGCTGGATCTCGACCTTGAAGCCCGCCTTCTCGAGCTGCGACTTGGCGACGGGCGCGAGCTGCTTTAGCGCGCCGAGGTCGGTCGGCTGCGGCATGACCACGACCGTGCCGTCATAGCCCGCCTCCTGCAGGAGCTGGCGTGCGCGGGCGGCATTGCCCTCGATCAGCCCGTCCATACCGGCGGTCGAGGCGAGCGGCGTGCCGCAGGTGAACAGCGCCTTGCACAGGCGATAGAAGCGCTTGTCGCCGACGCTGGCCTGCAGGAACTCCTCCTGGCTGAGCGCATAGGCGGCAGCCTGGCGAACTTTTACGTTGTTGAAGGGCGGCGTCAGCCAGTTCATGCGGAAGGCGTACTGATTGGCCGCGCTGTTCACGATCACGCGGACCGATTTGTCCTTCTCTAGCACCGGCAGATGGTCGTGGCTGACGTTCTCGATCATGTCGATCTCGCCCGCCAGCAGGGCGTTGAGCTGGGTCTCGGCGTCGGGAATCCACAGCCATTCAACCCGGTCGACGCCCACCACCTTGCCGCCGGCCAGGCCCGACATCGGCTCCGCGCGCGGCTTATACTTGGGGTTCTTGATGTAGACGAGCTTCTCGCCGGGCTTCCACTCGTCCTTGCGGAAGATGAACGGGCCCGAGCCGGTGTAGTCGTCGATCTGCTTCGAAGCCTCCGTCTCCGCCACGCGCTTCGGCATCATGAAAGGCACGGCGACCGAGGGCTTGCCGATCGACTCGATCACCTGGCCGAACTTTTCCTTCAAGACGATCTGGAAGGTCCGGGGATCGACAATCTTGTATTCCTTGAGCGCGGCGGCGAGCTTCTGGCCCATCGAGTCGCGCGCCGACCAGCGTTTCAGCGAGGCGACGCAATCCTCCGACGTCACCGGCGCGCCGTCATGCCACTCCAGCCCGTCGCGCAGCTTGAAGGTCCAGACGAGGCCGTCGTCGCTGGTGCTCCAGCTCTCGACCATCTGCGGTTTCACCTGGAACTTGCCATCCATGGCAAACAGCGTGTCGTAGAGCATGTAGCCGTGATTGCGGGTGATATAGGCGCCGCTCCAGATCGGATCGAGCGCCTTCACGTCGGAATGCATGACGACTTTGAGAGTCTGAGCCGAGGCAAGCGAGGAAACGGCCGTCGTGACGGCGACGGCCGATACGATCAGGAGTCGACGCATGAACGATCTCCGGAGAATGAGCGTCAGGCGAGCTTATAAACCCGGCGCGCCGTGCCGGCAAAAAGCGCCGCCTTTTCGGCCGCCGAAGCGCCCGAGGCCAGGCGCTTGAAAGCGTTCCACAGCACGCCGTAGCCGGACGTGATCTTATCGACCGGGAAGTTGCTCTCGAACATGCAGCGGTCTGCGCCAAACAGGTCGATGCAGGTCTCGACCCAGGGCTTGAAGGCGTCGGCCAGCGCCTGCGAGCCGGGTGGCGTCGGCTGCCGGTAGAAATCGAACCAGCCCATGGCCATGCCGAGGCCGCCGACCTTGACGACGATGTTCTGGCGCTTCGCCAGCTCGGCCATCGATTTCTTCCAGGCAGCCCTCACCTCGTCATGGCGGCCGGCATAGCCCGCGTAGCCGAGGGGCCCGCCGACATGGTCGAGGACGATAGAGGTTCCGGGAAAGGCATCGGCGAGATCGGCGATCTCGGCCAGCTGCGGATGATAAAGCCAGGCATCGAAGGTGAGGTCGCGCCTGGCCAATTCGGCAAAGCCTGCGCGGAAAGTCTTGTCGCGCGTCAGCTCCGGCGTCGGATCGGTGCGCACATTGCGGATGTCGGGATCGGCGTCCCAGCCGGTCTGATGGCGGATGCCCTTGAAGCGGCCATTGCCGGCGGCGATCTGGGCGTCGAACACGGCGCCCGCCTTGCTGCCCAGGCGCAGGTCGACATGGCTCACGATGCCGGCGCAGGCGCGGAGATTGCCGTAGAGACCGCTGGCGCTCATGGCGGCGACGCCGTTGGCGAACTCGGTCTCGCCGGTGCAGCGCAATTCGGCCGGGCCGTCCTTGCGGTACATCGAATGGCAGTCGACGAAGACGGTGCCCACGATGTTGTGGCCGGTCTGCGTGTCGGCCAGCAGGTCGTGGAACAGGTAGTCGTTGCCGGTGCGCTGCCAGAGATGATGGTGCGGATCGACGATGGGCAGGTCGGGTTCGAGAGCGGGTTCGCTCACCTTGGCGACCCAGGCAGCATCGGGATTCAGCACGTTGCCGAGCTGCGATGTCTCTTTGGTCATGGCGTCCTCTACACTACAGGCGTTTCCGCGATCATCGAGACATGGGCGGCGATGACTTTCCAGCCCACATCGGGGAAGCGCACCCAGGTCTGCATCTGCCGGCCCGTCATGTCCTTGCCACGGACCTTGTAGACCAGCGTGACGGTGGCAACGTCGCGTCCCACGGTCACGATATCGAGGCGCAGGCGCTTCTCCTTGGTGCCCGGCCCCGGCACCCGCGCCACGCGATGGGCATGGATCCGGTCGAAGCCGTAGCCGTGCTCGTTGTTCGCCAGACGGATCGTGTGCGGGCTCTTCCAGAAAGTGGCGTCGAGCACTTCGACGTTCTTGTCGATCAGCGCCTGCTCGTAGCGTTCGAACAGATCACCAATCTCGGCGACGACTTCGGGAATATTCGGTGTCACATCCATTACGCAACTTTCTCCATCGCGCGGGCCACCGCCACCAATGTGGCATCGCTGCCGCGCGGGCCGAGTATGGAGAGGCCGACGGGCAAGTCGTCAACCGTCACCGCGCCCGGCAGGTTGACCTGCGGAAAGCCGGCCAGGCCGCCATGGGCGCAGAGGCAGGTGATGCGGTCGCGTAGCGGCTCGAGCACCGACAGAGGCTGGCCACGCAAAGGTGCGGGGAACGGCGTCGTCGGCAGGCAGAGGATGGTGCCGGGCTTCAGAAGATAGGCCATCCGGCTGCGCACTTCCTGGCGCATCAGGTTGGCCCAGACGCGGTCGCCCTCGGCGATCATCGAACCCATCACCAGCGCCCTCGCCACCGAGAAAGCGAAGCGCGGATTGCCCTTGTCGAGCCAGTCGCGGAACGTGTTGTAGGCCTCGGACGGCTGCAGGGTGCGCTGCGCCCGCGCCCATACCGAAAGCCCCTGCGGCGCCATGATCTCTTCGCGACTGTTGCCGATGAGCGAGCCGAGGCGCTTCACCATCGGCTGAAGCGCCGTCGCCACATCGGCATCGGCAAAGCCGAAGGCATCGACGGCGACGATGAGTTTGGTTGGCAAGGCCGCTGGGATGACCTCACCCAACAGGACCGACGACACCTTGGCAAAAGTCTCGGCATCACGCGCGAACCAGCCGGTCGTGTCCGAGGTCGGCGCCTGGGGCATCATGCCGGTCACGTCGAGGCGGCCATGGGTCGGGCGGATGCCATAGAGGCCGCAGAAGCTCGATGGCACCCGGACCGAGCCGCCGGTATCGGTGCCGAGCGCGGTGTCGCAGAGGCCGGCCGCAACCGCGGCTGCCGATCCCGACGACGAGCCACCCGGCACACGGCCCGGCGCGCGGACGTTGACCGGCGTGCCGTCGAAGGCGTTCTCGCCCAGGATGCCGAGCGAGACTTCATCCGTGATCGTCTTGCCGATCAGGGTGGCGCCGGCATCGAGCAGGGTCTGCACCGCCCAGGCGTTCTTCACCGGCACCGGCCGGCCGGTCGGCCAGTCGTGGTTGCCGCCGCCGGTGGCCGTGCCCGCGACATCGAATAGATCCTTGGCGGCGAAGGTAAGCCCTTTCAGCGGCCCGCCGGCGCGGCCCTCGATACGGACACGGGGGCCGGGCACAAACGCACCGATATCGTCGGTCATGCGGTCAACACTCGCGGTGATGGCGGATATCTACTCGGCAGGGGTAGCCGGCGCCGACCGCCCGCGATCGCGCCAGCGCTTGGCCCAGCCCGGGCTGAAGCGCATGCCGGTCAGGCGGTCGAACCAGATGTAGACCACCGGCGTAATGAACAGCGTCAACAACTGCGACACCATCAGGCCACCGACCACCGTGATGCCGAGCGGCTGGCGCAACTCGGCGCCGGCGCCGGCGCCTATCGCAATCGGCAGGGCGCCAAGCAGCGCGCAGACGGTCGTCATCATGATGGGCCGGAAGCGTAGCCGCGCCGCCTCGAGGATCGCCTGTTCCGCGGTCGCACCCTGCGAACGGCGCTCGATCGCGAAGTCGACCATCATGATGGCGTTCTTCTTGACGATGCCGATCAGCATGACGACGCCGATCATGGCGATGACGCTGAGATCCATCTTGAACAGCATTAGGATGGCCAGCGCGCCGATGCCCGCGGACGGAAGGCCCGACAAGATCGTCAGTGGATGGATGAAGCTTTCGTAGAGGATGCCGAGGATGATGTAGATCACCAGCACGGCGGCGAACAGCAACATGCCCTGGTTGGCCACGGCCTGCTGGAACACCTGGGCCGAGCCCTCGAAGCTGATGGCGATATTCGCCGGCAGGCCGACCTCGGCGGCCGCCGCGGAGATGTCGCGCACCGCTTCGCCCAGCGCCACGCCGGGCGCCAGGTTGAACGAAATCATGACCGACGGCAGCTGCCAGATGTGGTTGACGGTGAGCGAGGTCGGTTTGTCGCTGCGCTTGGCTACCGTGTCGAGCGGCACCATGGCGCCGGCCGGCGTGCGGATCATGATTTTGCGCAGCACTTCGCTGGTGTCGGCGTATTTCGGGTCGGCCTCGAGGATCACCTGATAGGTGTCATCGGAGCCGAAGATGGTCGAGATCTGGCGCGAACCGAAGGCCGAATAGAGCATCAGCCGGATCTGGTCGACCGAGAGGCCGAGACGCGAGGCGGTGTCGCGGTCGACATCGATCACTGTCGAGCGGGCGCGAACCTGCAGGTCCGAATTCACATCGAGAACCGTAGGCAGCTGCCGCATTCGCGCTTCCACGAGCGGCGAGTACTCGCGCAGGCCCGCGAGGTCGCCCGAGCGCATGCCGAACTGATACTGCGCGCGGCTCGCCGTGGTGCCGATGTTGATCGACTGCACCGGCTGGAAGAAGACATTGATGCCGGGCACCGACCTGGTGGAAATGCGCAAACGGGCCATGACCTCCGACGCGCTGTCCTTACGCTCCGGCTTGTCGCGCAGCATGATGAACAGGCTGCCGGAGTTCACGGTGTTGGCACCGAAGCCGCCGCCCACCGTCGAGATCACGGAGGCGACGTCCGGATCACGCTTGATCACCTCGGCCAGCACGGTCTGGCGCGCCACCATCGCGTCGAACGACGCGTCGTCCGGCCCGACGGTCGATCCGCGGAGCTGGCCGATATCCTCGACCGGGAAGAAGCCCTTGGGTATCGCCTGGAACAGGACGGCAGTGAGCACGAAGGTGCCGGCGGTGATGAGCAGCACCAGACGAGGCCAGGCCACTGTGCGCCGCAGCGCCCAGGCATAGCCGTCGCTGACCTTGTTGAAGCTCCACTCGAAGGAGCGCAACAGGGCATTGTGCTTCTCGTGATGGTCGACCGGCTTGAGCAAACGCGAGCACAGCATCGGCGTAAGCGTAAGTGACACGATACCCGAGATCAGAATGGCGAACGCGATGACGAGACCGAACTCGTTAAACATGCGGCCGACCACGCCGCCCATGAACAGCACGGGGATGAACACCGCGACCAGCGACAGCGTCATGGAGATGATGGTGAAGCTCACCTCCTTGGCGCCCTTGAACGCGGCGTCCATCGGCTTCTCGCCCGCCTCGATGTGTCGGACGATGTTCTCCAGCATGACGATCGCGTCATCGACCACGAAGCCTACAGCGAGCGTCAGTGCCAGCAGCGAGATGTTATCGATCGAATGGCCAGCCACGTACATCAGCGCGAACGTGCCGATCACCGAGATCGGCAGCGCGACCGCCGGGATGAAGGTGGCGCGCGCGCTGCGCAGGAAGAAGTAGATCGCGATGATGACCAGCACCGCGGCCAGCATCAGCGTGAACTCCACGTCCTCGATGGCGTGGCGGATCGGGATCGACCGGTCGGCCATCTGGGTGATGGTGACGCCGCTCGGCAGCTCGGACTGGATCGCAGGAATCATTGCCTTGACGCGGTCGACGACCTCGACGGTGTTGGCGTCGGGCTGCTTGTAGACCGCCAGCACGATCGCACGCGTGCCGTCGTGCCAGCTCGCGACCTTGTCGTTCTCTACGCTGTCGATCGACTTGGCCACGTCGGATATGCGGACCGGCGCGCCATTCTGCCAGGTGACGATCACCGGCATGTAGTCGGCCGCTTTCTGGATGGGGCCGGTGGCGTCGAGGATCGAGTTGAGGCGCCGGTCGGCGATCGAGCCGACGGGCTTGCTCGAATTGGCCGCGACGATCGAGTTCTGGAGCTCCTGCAGGGTCAGGCCGCGCACTGCGAGCTGGTCGAGGTCGGCGCGCACGCGCACGGCGTATTTCTGCGAACCGAAGATCAGCACCTGGGCGACACCTGGCAACGTCGAGACGCGCGGCAGGATCGAGCGGCTGGCGAAGGCGTCGACGTCCGACAGGCGCACCTGGTCCGACTTCAGCGCCAGGAACATGACGGCGAAGTCGGCCGGGTTGACTTTGCGGAAGCTGGGCGGCGCCGGGAGCTCGGGCGGCAGCCGACGCATCGCCGAAGAGATCGCCGACTGGACGTCGAGCGCGGCACCATCGATGCTCCGGTTGAGGTCGAACTGCAGCACGATCGAGGTGGCGCCGAGATACGAGGTCGAGGTCATCGAACTCACGCCGGCGATGGTGGCGAACTGGCGCTCGAGGATCGAGGCGACCGAAGCCGCCATCGTCTCGGGGCTGGCGCCCGGGAGCTGGGCGGAGACCTGGATGGTCGGGAAGTCGACGCGCGGGATGGCGGCGACGGGGAGCTGTTTGTAGCCGAACATGCCGGCGATGACGAAGGACGCCATCACCAGGATCGTCATGACCGGGCGGCGAATGCAGACGGCTGACAGGGACATGCGGGACGCTCCCTGCCGGTCAGCCGCGCGGCGGCGCAGCCGCCGTCGACGGAGCAGCGGGCGTCGCCGGCTTCACCGAAACCGCGGCGCCGTTGACCAGGCGAAGCTGGCCGTCCGTCACCACCACTTCACCGCCCTGCAGGCCGCGGCCGATCACCGATTCGCCACCCTGCGTGCGCTTGATGACGACGGGCCGGACCTCGGCAATGCCATCCTTGATGACGAACACGTAGGGACCCTGCGGGCCGAGCTGAACCGCCGGTGCCGGGACCGAAATGGCCTCGGGCTCGACGCCGAGAACGACCTCAACCTTGATGAACTGGCCGGGCCACAGACCTTCGCTGGAATTGTCGATGCGCGCCTTGGCGGTCACGGTGCCGGTGTTGGGATCGACGGTGTTCTCGATGAACGCCATCACGCCCGACTGCCGCCTTGTGTCGTCGATGATCGCCTCGACCTTGACCGGTCCCTTGGCCATGGCGGCGCGCAGATCGGGCAGGATGACCTGGGGAATGGCGAACGACACGAAGATCGGGTCGATCTGGTTGATGGTGGCGAGCGTGCTGGCGACGGAGTTGTCGCCGACACGAACCACCGCCCCTGCCTTGCTCGAGATCGAACCGATGCGGCCGGAGACCGGCGCGCGAAGCTCGGTGTAGGTGAGCGACGTCTGGACGCTCGCCCTGGCCGCCTCGTCGGCTTCGAGCTGGGCTTCGGCCGCCTTGACCGAGGTGAGAGCATTGTCGCGCTGCACGAGCGTGCCGGCATTCTTGCCGAGAAGATCCTCGTAGCGGGCATGGTCACGGCGCGCCTGGACGAGCTGGGCCTGGTCCTTCCGGATCTGGGCCTCGATCTGGCCGAGCTGGGCCTTGAGAGTGCGCGAATCGAGTTCGAACAGCAGGTCGCCTTCCTTGACCAGCGCGCCCTCCTCGACGTGGACTTTCATGATCTGGCTGTCCATGCGCGGCTTGATCTGGATCGAGGCGATGGCCTGAACCGTGCCGACCGCATCGACGATGACCGCCATCGGCTTCTTGGCAACCGTGGTCACCACGACCGGCACCGCGCCACCGGGATTGGCCCGCCCGCGCCGGCCCTGCGGCTGCGCCACGGCGGCGGGGCTGCTCTGGGCCTGCTCGGCAGCCTTTGCCGACGCGCCGAATCCCAGCCGTTGGGCGACATCATTGCGATAAACATAGGCAGTGCCGCAGGCCACGATCGCAACCGTCGCCAACACCGCCAAACGGACCATCCGCATACCCGTAGTCTCCCGACCCCAAGCCCCCGCGAGATTATACGCATACCTGCCCCCGCCGGACAGCCGGAACGGTGGCAAGATCACGGTTTCAAAGCAAAAAACCCGCCACAAAGGGCGGGTTTTCGCAAGATCTGGAGGCGGGAGCCCCGTTTAGCGGCTGTAGTACTCGACGACCAGCGACGGCTCCATCTGGACCGGGTACGGCACGTCGGCCAGCTTCGGACCGCGAACGTAGCTGCCCTTCATCGCCTGATGGTCGACCGTGACGTATTCCGGCACGTCGCGCTCGGCGGTCTGGGTGGCCTCGATGACCCGGGCCATTTCCTTGGCCTTGGAGGTCAGTTCGATCACGTCGTTGTCCTTCACCAGGTACGACGCGATGATGACGCGGCGGCCGTTGACCTTGACGTGGCCGTGGCTGACGAGCTGGCGCGAGGCGAACACGGTGATGGCGAATTTCATGCGGTAGATGACCGCGTCCAGCCGGCGCTCGAGCAGCTCGACCAGGTTCTCGCCGGTATCGCCCTTGCGGCGCACGGCTTCGAGATAATAGCGGCGGAGCTGACGCTCGCCGACCGAGCCGTAGTAGCCCTTGAGACGCTGCTTGGCCATCAACTGCAGGCGATAGTCGGTCGGCTTGGTGCGACCCTGGCCGTGCTGGCCGGGACCGTACTCGCGCTTGTTGATCGGGCTCTTGGGACGGCCCCACAGGTTGACCCTGAGGCGGCGGTCGATCTTGTACTTCGAATTCGCGCGCTTGCTCACGCGGCTCTCCATCGTTTGCGCCCGTCGATTCTCGATCGGGCTACTGTTGTCCGGATAGGCCTTGGTCCGATCCGCGCCTGCTTGCAGGCGCTTCAATCGGGGCGGGATGTGGGCCCAAATGGCCCGCAACCACGTTCTCCAGAAGAAGGGCGGAACATACTGGCGAACGCCGGTCAGTCAAGCAGGCGTTCTGCCATTTAAATCAATGACTTAGATCTCGACCAGCACCACCTCATGGGTGATTTCGGCCGACTTTCGGACCATGGCGGTGGCCGAGCAGTACTTCTCGTCCGACAGGCTGACCGCCCGTTCGATCAGGGCCTTGTTCAGTTTCCGGCCCCGGACCGTGTAGACGAGCTTCACCGAGGTGAAGACCTTGGGATGGTCGTCGGCCCGTTCAGCGACCAGCGAGACCTCGATCCCTTCGATGTCCTGGCGCTGCTTCTTCAGCATCGAGACGACGTCGATGGCGGTGCAGCCGCCCACGCCCATCAGCACGACCTCCATCGGCCGCGAGGCCAGGTTGCGGCCGCCGACGTCGGGCGAGCCGTCCATGGTGATCGTATGGCCGCTGCCCGCTTCGGCGACGAACAGCGCACCCTCGACCCAGGAGATTCTTGCCGTCGTGGACATTGTTATTCCTCGTGCTTGCCCTTGGAGAGAAACTTGATGACGCCGTGGAAGGTGCGCGCCTCCTGCTCCGTCATCCCGGCGCGCTGCAGCAGCGCCCTGAGATTGAGCACCATCGAGGGCCGCATGTCCTTGTTGCGCAGAAATCCCGATTGGTCGAGCGCGCGCTCGAGATGGTCGAACAGGTTCGCCAGCTCCTCCTTGGTCGCCGGCCGCGTCGCGTACTCGGCCATGCGCGCGGCGGGCGTCGCATCGCCGGCGGCGGCCCATTCATAGCACACCAGCAGCACCGCCTGCGCCACGCTGAGCGAGGAGAACTGCGGATTGAGCGGGATCGAGAGCGCGGTGTCGGCGTGGACCATGTCGTCGTTCTCGAGGCCGGTGCGCTCGGGGCCAAACAGGATGCCGACCCGCTCGCCCTGCCCGATCCAGCCACGCACCTCGGCGGCGGCGTGCCTGGGCGTCAGGATGCGCTGGGTGAGTTCGCGGTTGCGCGCCG
>JAUXRT010000714.1 GCA_030681635.1 Reyranella sp. | reverse complement strand
GACAGTTCCAGGCCGATGAAGAACAGCAGGAAGACGATGCCCAAATCGGCAATGAAGGCGATCTGCTTTTCGCCGGTGACGGTCATCCAGTCGATGGCGCGTGAGTAGTCGGCGAGCTGCCCCAGCCCATGCGGGCCGAGCAGGGCGCCGACGACCAGAAAGCCCAGAATCGGGCTGATCTTCAGTCGGTGTACGACCGGCGCCACGATGGCTGCCGTTCCCAGAACGATCAGGGCGTCCTTGAAGACGAAGATTTCCGCAGATCCTGCCATTGGCTCAAACATAGACTGCGCACGGCGATCTGTGCACACTTTCGTCGGCAAAGAGGAAATTCGGGATGGAGACGACATGAAGGTGGTCATCACCGGCGGCGCCGGCTTCCTGGGCAAGAAGCTGGCTCGACGCATCCTGCAGCAGGGCGCGATCGCGGGCGCGAGCGGCGCGCCGGAACGCGTGAGCGAACTGTTGCTGTTCGATGTCGCCAAGGCGACCGGGCCGGGGCTCGACGACCCCAGGGTCAAGACGCTGGCCGGCGACATCGCCAATTTCGCCACCGTGCAGTCGATCGTGCAAGGTGCGGCCACGGTCTTCCACTTCGCGGCCGTTGTGAGCGCGGGCGCGGAAGCCGACTTCGATCTCGGCTACCGGGTCAATCTCGACGGCACGCGCAATGTCCTCGAAGCCTGCCGGGCGCTCGGCACCAATCCCCGGGTCGTCTTCACCAGTTCGCTGGCGGCCTTCGGCGGCGACCTGCCGCCGGCCGTGACCGACGATACGCCGCTCACGCCCCAGACCTCCTATGGCGCGCAGAAGTCGATCGGTGAGTTCCTGGTCCGCGATTACACCCGCAAGGGCTTTCTGCGCGGTACCGCGGTGAGATTACCGACGATCTGCGTCCGCACGGGACTGCCCAACAAGGCGGCTTCGACATGGGCCAGCTCGGTCTTGCGCGAGCCGCTCACCGGCGCCGACGTGGTTTGTCCGGTAACGCCCCAAACCATCATGGTCGTGCTCAGTCCGCGCAAGACGGTCGATGCCTTCATGCGCCTGCACGATCTGCCGCCTGATGCCTTCGGGCCGGGCCGGACCCTGCTGTTGAACGGCATCAACGTGACAGCCAGGGAACTGGAGGCGGCCGTCGGTCGTCACGCCGGCAACCGCAAGGTCGGCAAGGTGGTCTGGCAGCACGATCCCGCTATCCAGAAGATCTGCGACGGCTGGCCTCAGGGCATCGATTCGAAGCGTTCTCGCGCCTTGGGCTTCGAGACCGACAAGGATCTCGACGAGGTCGTGCGCCACTTCATCGCCGACGATCTCGACGAGCAGATGAAGCTCGTGAAGCCTGCCTGACCCCTAGTTCCCGCGCAGCATGCGCCAACCGTTCTGCAGGTGGCGCCACGGCCCCCAGACATGGCGGGTGCGCATCATGTGCCAACGTTGCGGCTCGTTGTCGGGGCCGGCGACCGGGCCGGCGTCCTCGACATAGTCGGTAATGCCGACCGCATCGGTGTCCCAGGGGCCGGTGGTCTTGAAGATCGTCGTCTTGGCCCCATAGGTGGTGAGCGACCGCGACATGCCCGACGCCATGAAATCCATGTAGCGCGGCAGGCTTTCGGGGCGGCAGAGATAGCCCTTGTTGAAGCCGACGGCGAGCAGGCGGAAATGGAAGGGGTTCTTCTCGAGGTAGCGGATCACCTCGGTGGTGTTGGCGGGATAGCGCGGCGAGAAAAAGTCGTCGATCACCACGATGCCTTCGGTGTTGACGATCCGGTTGGCGAACTCGAGCTCGCGGTAGACCGCGGTGCCGGTGTGCTCGCCGTCGATATGGAACCAGCGCACGGTCTGGTGCATGGCCTGGAGGTCGAGCTTGGCCGGCAGGTCGGCCGATGGGCCGGAGAGGGGCACGATGTTGGCCGGTTCCACGCCGACCGACTGGATGGCGCGTTGCACCGCCGGCTCGTCCAGCCTGAGGTCGCACAGGTAGAGTTTCTCGCTACCCTTGCGATAGGCCGCCAAAACCGAGGCCGACCGGCCTCGCCATACGCCGATCTCGAACAGATCCCCGGTCACTTGGGATTGCTGGTCGAGCAGGGCGCGCCA
>JAUXRT010000712.1 GCA_030681635.1 Reyranella sp. | reverse complement strand
CTGGCCATGATGCGGGCACTCTCGGGCGAGACCGCGGCGGCATAGGTGCGGCCGCGGAAGCTCTTGAACGGCGCGGGGCGGATGGCGACGGGCGGCTGCTTGTAATGCTTGCCCTGGTATTCCATCACGCCGGTCTCGAGGCCTCTGAGCAGCGCCTCGCCGTATTCGACGAACAGCTCGCGACTGTCGCCCATGTCGAGGCGGAAACCGTCGAACTCGACCTTTCCGGCGCCACGGCCGAGACCCAGGATCATGCGGCCGCCGGAGAGGTGATCGAGCATGGAGATCTGCTCGGCCGCCCGCATCGGATCGTGCCATGGCAGCACCACCACCATCGAGCCCAGCCGGACATGCTTGGTGCGGCCGGCCATGTAGGACAGGAACTGCACCACGTCGGGGCACATCGTGTAGTCGGTGAAATGATGCTCGACCGACCAGATCGATTCGAAGCCCAGCGGTTCGGCCATGTCGGCCAGGGCCAGTTCGTTCAGGTAGATCTGGCGGTCGCTGAGCGCGCGGCCGGTGTTCTGAAAGACGGCAGCCATTCCGACGTGCATGCGTTACCTCCTGCTGACACCGCTATGGTAAACGCCCGTTCATATCATTGGGAAGCCCCGGCCCATGCTTGATTCCGCCGTATTCGATCGTCATATGCGACCCATGCGTATCCTCACCGCCACCCTTCTGTTGTCCTTCGCCGCTCTTCTTGCCGCCGGCCCGGCAAACGCCCAAGGCCAGACGCCGGGCCAGACAGCGGGCCAGCCTGGTGCGGTCGAAGCCGAGAAATACATCAATTCGATCCGGACGCTGAAAGCGCGGTTCGTCCAGAGCAATCCCAACGGCTCGGTCGTCCAGGGCACGCTCTACGTGCGGCGTCCCGGTCGCATGCGCTTCGAATACGATCCGCCCTCGCAGCTCAAGATCGTGGCCGACGGTTCACAGGTCACCATGTGGGACATTGCGAACAAGGATTTCGGCCAATGGCCGATCGGCTGGACCGCGGCGTCGTTCCTGGTCAAGGAGTCGCTGTCGCTGACCGGCGATCTGCAGGTCGAAAAGAGCGAGCGCAGCGACGGCATGCTGCACCTCACGCTCAGCCAGGCGAAGAAGCCGCAGGAAGGCAAGGTGGTCGTCCGCCTCTCCGAGAATCCCATGGTGCTGCGCGGCTGGACGATCATCGACAACCGCGGCAATCATGTGAGCGTGTCGCTGCAGGACGTTCAGGCCGGCATGCAACTGGCCGATTCGCTCTTCAAGTTCGACGGTCCCGATGCCAGCATAATTCGGCGCGGCGGCAATTAGCGTCGGGCGCGCGCGCCCGACGTCGACGCGCTATAGTCCCTGCATCATGACGCAGGGAGTGCGGCAGAGGTGAGTGGACTGCCATCGAACAAGTTGATCGTACGGGCCTCGAGCGAGGCCGATGTGGCGCGTTGCGCCGAAATCTACCGACATCATGTGCTGCACGGCACGGCCTCCTTCGAGGTCGATCCGCCGGACCTGGCTGAAATGAAGAAGCGGCGTGCGGCCGTGCTCGATCTCGGCCTGCCGCATCTGGTGGCCGAACGCGACGGCCGGGTGCTGGGCTACGCCTATGCCGGCAGCTGGCGGCCCCGGCCCGCCTACAAGTTCTCGGTCGAGGATTCGATCTACATCGACAACGACGCGGTGGGCCAGGGCGTCGGCAAGGCGCTCCTGCCGGTGCTGATCGATCGGTGCACGGCGGCCGGCAAGCGCCAGATGGTGGCGGTGATCGGCGATTCGGCGCAACTGCCGTCGATAAAACTCCATGCCTCGTGCGGGTTCGAAATGACCGGTACCTTGAAGAGCATCGGCTTCAAGTTCGGCCGCTGGCTCGACGGCGTGCTGATGCAGCGCGCGCTCGGCGTCGGCGATACCGAGCCGCCGGCGGGGCGCTGACATGCGCCTGATCGACTACTTCGACCGCGGCGCCGATCTCTTCCCCGAGCGGCCTTGCCTGCATGACGGCCTCAGGGGCTGGACCTATGCCGAGGTGCGCGGCCAGACCCATCGCGTCGCCAACGGATTGCTGGCGGCCGGTCTTGGGCGCGGCGCGAAGGCGGCCGTCTACAGTCCCAACCATGCCGCGGCCTATGCCTGCCTGCTGGGCATCGTGCGCGCCGGCGTCACCTGGGCGCCGGTCAATGCGAGGAATGCACTCGAGGAGAATCTCTACATCCTGAACAACACGGATGTGGCGTTCCTCTTCTATCATTCGAGCTTCGAGTCCGCGCTGCCGCGCATCAGAGAAGCCTGTCCGAAGATAAAAAACTTCGTCTGCCTCGACCTGCCGTCGTTCGAGGCCTGGCTCGCGGCGCAGGAGGCCTCCGCGCCCGACCTGCCCGACGATCCCGACGGCGTGGCCTTCCTCGCCAGCTCCGGCGGCACGACGGGCAGGCCCAAGGGCGTGCAGATCACCAACCGCAACATCGAGACCATGAACTCGATCTTCTGGGCCTGCATGCCGCTCGATCAGCCGCCGGTCCATCTCATGGTGGCGCCGATGACGCATGCGGCCGGCGTCTGCTCCTTTCCCATGCTGCCGTTCGGTGGCACCAACATCTTCATGGGCACGGCCGATCCCGGCGGCATCCTGGCCGCGATCGAGAAGCACAGGGTCACGCACATCTACATGCCGCCGACCCTGATCTACATGCTGCTCGCCCATCCTGACGCGAATTAATACGACTACAGCTCACTCAAGAACCTGGTCTATGCCTCGGCGCCGATGTCGGTCGACAAGCTCGTCGAGGCGATCCAAGTGTTCGGCCCGGTGCTGACCCAGACCTACGGCCAGGCCGAGGCCTGCATGATCTGCACCTTCTTTTCGCCCGAGGATCACGTCGAGGCGCTGAAGAGCAACAACCGCCATCGTCTCGCGAGCTGCGGCAAGATCTCGCCGCTGGTCCGGCTGGAAGTCATGGACGAGGAGGGCCGGGTCCTGCCGCGCGGCCAGCGCGGCGAGATCGTGGTGCGCGGCGGCCTCGTCATGTCGGGCTACTACAACAATCCTGTCGCGACGCAGGAAGCCTCGACCTTCGGCTGGCACCACACCGGCGACATCGGCGTCATCGACGAGGACGGCTTCGTCTACATCGTCGATCGCAAGAAGGACATGATCATCTCCGGCGGTTTCAACGTCTTCCCGAGCGAGGTCGAGCAGGTGCTGTGGAGCCATCCCGCGGTGCAGGACTGCGCCGTGATCGGCGTGCCCGACGAGAAATGGGGCGAGGCGGTGAAGGCCGTGGTCGAGCTGAAGCCCGGCGCCACAGTGGCGGCCGAGGAGCTGATCCATCTCGCCAAGGAAAAACTGGGCGGCGTGAAGGCACCCAAGTCGGTCGACTTCATCGCCGTCCTGCCCAGAAGCCCGGTCGGCAAGGTGCTGAAGAAGGATTTGCGCGCACCATACTGGGCCGGCCATGACCGCAAGATCTGAAGGCCCAAGCCCTGAAGGGCGGAACGCCTAGTGCTGGCCTGGTGGCGACGCCTGCCGCCCAACGTGCAGGGCGCCCTGTGGCTGGTCAGCGGCGGTTTCATCTTCACCTCGACCGGCGTCATGATCCGGCTGCTGTCGGAGCAGATCGACAGCGTGCAGACGGCCTTCTTCCGCGCCGTCATCGGCCTCGTGCTGCTGCTGCCCATGATCCTCACCGGCCGCGTGATCCCGTGGCATTCCAAGCGCCTGGTCGGCCATTTCTGGCGCACCTTCATGGGCACCGCCTCGATGGTGCTGGGCTTTTACGCCGTCTCGATGCTGCCGCTGGCCGATGCCACCGCCATCGCCTTCTCGCAGCCGCTGTTCTCGGTCCTGGTCGCCGTCGTGCTGGCCAAGGAGAAGGTCCGCTGGCGGCGCTGGACTGCAACGATCGTGGGCTTCGCGGGCGTGCTGGTGATGGTGCGCCCGGGCGCGGGCAGCCTGCAACTGGGCGCGCTGATTGCGCTGGCCAACGCCGCTACGGTGGCGATCTCGATCCTGCTGGTGAAGCGGCTCAGCGACTCCGAGACGCCGCTGATGATCCTGACCCAGTTCGCCATCTTCTCGACCCTGCTGCTGGCGCTGCCGGCGATCTGGGTGTGGCGCTGGCCCGACCTGTGGGGCTGGACGCTGGCGATCGGCATCGCGCTGGCGGCTACCGTCGGCCAGTATTTCTGGGTCCAGGCCTTCAAGGCCGGCGAAATGTCGGCGGTGGCGCCGTTCGAATATCTCCGCCTGCCGTTCGCGGTGTTCGTGGGCTGGCTGGTGTGGGGCGAGATGCCGGTGGTCTGGACCTACGTCGGCGCCGCCATCGTCATCGCCTCGGCGCTCTACATCGCCCACCGCGAACACCAGCTCGGCCGCGAACGCCGCCGCGCCGAGGCGGCCAAGCCCGCCCCTAAACCTGGCGAGCCGCCTGCTCCTTGAGGAGCCAGGCGCGCGCCTGTTCGCGATGCGCCTCGGTGATGTGCATACGGGCGGCGGTGAAGGCGGTGACCAGGATCGCGGCGTCGTCGGTGAAGCCCAGCCCCAGGAAGATGTCCGGGATGATGTCGAACGGCATCACGAAATAGGCGAGCGCCCCAAAGAGCGTGGCGCGGATCGGCAGCGGCGTGGCGCTGTCGGTGGCGCAATAGAACGCCGCCACCGCATCCTCGGTGAAGGGCACGCGGCCCAGGGTCTTGCGGGCCTTCTGCCAGAAGCCGGCGCGCACCTTGGTCTCGTCCTGGACGAGCTGACCGGAATTGCTCATGGCGTAAGAGGTTGGGAGGGCGGGCCGGCTTGGCAAGTGGGCCCATCTTGGAAACCTTGAGAGCCGTGCTAAAAATGTCCGGTCAAGGAGGACACAAATGAACGTCAAGGGTCAGGCTGTCATCGTCACGGGCGGCGCATCGGGTCTCGGAGGCGCCACGGCGTCGGCGCTGGCGGCAGCGGGCGCCAAGGTCGCGATCTTCGACCTGCAGGACGAGCTGGGCGAAAAGAAGGCCAAGGAAATCGGCGGTCTCTATGTGAAGACCAACGTCGCCGACGCCGCCAATACCGAGGCCTCGGTCAAGACCGGGGTCGAGAAACTGGGCGCGCCCCGCGTCGCGGTGAACTGCGCCGGCATCGGCCGCGCGGCCCGCACCATCTCCAAGAACGGCCCGCACGATCTCGGCATGTTCGCCCAGGTCATCCAGGTCAACCTGATCGGCACCTTCAACGTGATCCGCCTCGCCTCGTGGGCGATGAGCCAGGCCGAGCCGATGGATGACGGCGAACGCGGCGTCATCATCAACACCGCCTCGGTGGCGGCGTTCGATGGCCAGATCGGCCAGGCGGCCTACTCCGCGTCGAAGGGCGGCGTGGTCGGCATGACGCTGCCCATCGCGCGCGACCTCTCCAGCATGGGCATCCGCGTCTGCACCATCGCGCCCGGCCTGTTCCTGACGCCGATGATGATGGGCCTGTCGGCCGAGGCGCAGAAGAGCCTGGGGGCGCAGGTGCCGTTCCCCTCGCGCCTGGGCGATCCCAAGGAATATGCCCAGCTCGCCATGTCGATCGTCGAGAACCACATGCTGAATGGCGAGACCATCCGTCTCGATGGCGCCATCCGCATGGCGCCCAAGTAGGAGCGGACAGCGATGCGCGCCCGAATGACACTGGCGGGAACGATGCTGGCGACGACGACGGTCCTGGGCGCAGCCCTCGCCGTTGTCGTGTCGCCGGCGCTGGCCGAGTCGCGCTGGCTCGCCTGCAAGTTCACCGATCAGGGCGGCGTGGTGCGCAATTTCCACATGGTGTTCGACGACTTGCGCAGCACGGCCGCGGTGTTCGATGCCGGCTCGCTGGTCGAGGGCAGCGGCACGACGATCAACTTCCAGTCGATCCGCTCCCGCTTCCCGGCGTTCGCCCTCACCTACAACCGCAACGACGGGGCGCTCGCGATTGCGGCCGAGGGCACCTACGGCGGCATCCTGAAAGGCGAGTGCCGGCGCAGCCCGCCGCCGCCGGGCGCACCCGCCGGCTGACTAGTTGAGGTCCTTGGCGCGCTCGCAGCGCAGGTCGGCGATGCTGTTCTCGGTCGCCTGCTGGCCCGGTGTCGTCTGGCCGTTGCAGGTGAAGCGAATCCGCAGCGTCTTGGTGAGAGCGACGCGGTCGGGCATGCCGAAGATATAGGCCATGGCCGGCACCTGGCAGCGCCACGAGCTGTCGCCGCAGATGTCGCGCACCTGCTGGGTGACGTCGACCGTCTGGCCGTTGGGCGAACCCCAGGTGGCGTCGAGGATGCTGATCGTGCGCGGCACCAGCGGCAGGCCGCCGACGCAGTCCATGCGGACCTTGAGGCCGCTGTTCACGACCTCGGACAGCACGAAGCGCTGCGGCTGGCAGGTCCAGATGACCGTCAGCCGGTTGTCGTAGTTCAATTTCGACTGGCCGTAGTTCGCGGCATTGGCGAACACGTCGCACGGGTAGCCGTTGGGGCAGGTGACCTGGCTGGTGACGTCGGCGGCAGGGCCCGACGCCGGGACGCCCCAATAGGCCTTCTGCAAGGCAGCCGTGGAGACCGGCACCTTGGGCGCCGAGTTGCAGGCCACCACGCCGGCGACCGCCAGAACGGCCAAGATTGATAGACGACCCCAAATCATCGTGACCCCATTTGACCCCAGAACCGCCGCAGAACCTAACGTCCACTTGTCGCGTCGGCAATGCAAACAGATAGTCGGACTCGGATCGCCGGTCCAGCCGGAGCTGGCCTTCAGCCGATGGAAACAAGCGTGCCTGTGCCGGCGGCGCGCGCGCGCCGGTAGATGGCAATCGCCGCCGCGACGTCCTGCAGCCCCATGCCGGTGCTGTCGAACAGGGTAATGGCGCCGTCGTCGGTGCGGCCGGCTTTCTTGCCGGCAATGATCTCTCCCAGCGTCGCATGCACATGCTCCGGCGTGACGACGCCGGCCACGAGGGCATGATGCAGGTCGCCGATCTCGGCGCATTGTTCCAGCGAATCGACGACGACGAGACTCTTTGCATAGAGGCCGGGATCGATCTCCGACTTGTCGGGATTGTCGGCGCCGACGGCGGCAATGAAGGTGCCGGGCCGCACGAGGTCGGGCGTGAGGAAGGCGCGGTGGGCCGAGCTGCAGGCCACGACGATGTCGCTCCGGCGCACCGGGCTGAGATCGGCCGTCGCCTCCATGTCGAGGCCGAGCTCGACCGACATCTCCCGGGCGAAGGCAATGGCCCGCGCGGCGTCGGCGTCCCAGACATGCACGCGCTCCAGCTTTGCCGCGGCGGCGATGGCCTTGAGCTGGATGCGGCCCTGGACGCCCGCGCCGCAGATCGTCGCCACGCGCGCGCCGGCGCGCGCGAGATGGCGGGCAGCCAGCGTGGTGGCGGCACCGGTGCGGTTGAGGGTGACTTCGATCGAATCCATCACCGCCAGCGGCCGCCCGTTGGCGCCGTCGGCCAGGTAGATGACGCCCTGCACCGTCGGCAGGCCGTTGGCCGCCGGATTGCCCGGGAAGTTGCCGTTGATCTTGATGGCAACCTGCGCCTCAGGGCCGAGCAGGGCCGCGCCCTTGGCGTGGAACGAACCAGCGGGAAGCTGAAGCGCCGAGGCGGGTGGCGCCACGGCACGGCCTGCGGCGGCGGCGCGGAACGCCGCCTCGACCGCATCGACATAGTCGCCGTAGTTCATCAGGCCGGCGATGTCGGTGCGGGAGAGGATCAGCAGGTCGGTCATGTTTCGTAGACCGCGGCACGATGCGTGCGGGGCAGAAAGGCGTAGAGCCGGTCGCCCGCCGGAGAGAGCGCGGTGGTATGGCAGCCCGCCTCGGTCTCGATCGTCGCGAGCTTCTCCATCGGCGACGTGGAAAAGATGTCGATCACGCCGGGATCGCCGATGGCGATATAAAGGTGCCGGCGCTGGCGGTTGAAGAACACCACGTCGGGCACGCCGCTGAGCGGCTTCTGGTCCAGCACCTTGCCCGATCGCGCCTCCAGCGTGACGAGCACGCCGGCGTCGCAGGCGCAGAACAGCCGCCCGGTGGCGAGATCGAAATCGAGCCCGTGGGGGCCTGCCGCCGGAATAGGGATCGTGCGGGCGATTGCAGTCGGCTTGTTCGCATCGACGACCACGATCACCGCCGGGTCGGAGATGTTCACATAGAAGACCTCGGCTGCGGGATCGAACACCGCCCAGCGCGTGCGACCGGGCACCTCGATCGAGGCCTTCACGGCGCGCCCGCCGACGTCGACCATGGTGAGCGTGTAGGAGTGCGCGATCGCCGGATCGCCGACATTGGCCGCCAGCAGCAGCCTGCGGCCATGATCGTAGGCAAGTCCGTTGGGCCGCACGCCGACGGCAACCTTGGTCACCTTCGGATCGAGGCCGGGCGCGAAGATGCCGACCGTGTTCTCGGCCCTGTTCGACGAGAAGATCAGTTGCCCCTCGTCGCTCACCAGCGCACCGGCAACGCCGGTGAGATTGGGGATCGAGAACAGGTGCCTCTCGTGGTTAAAGACATCGACGGTGTCGTTGGCCGTGTGCGCCACATAGACATGGCCGCTCGCGGCATGGACGGCGGCGTGGTCGAAGCCGCCTTTGCCCTTGTGCTCGGGCAGGATGATATGTCCGGTGAGTTTAAGGGTCATGGCGTCACCTCAGGTGGGCGTAGAAGCGGAAGGCTGCGAGCAGCACGATGCCCCAGGCCGCGAGTCCCAGGGCGGTGACCACGCCCAATCCCACGAGGCCGGCCTGAAGGACTTCGATGGCGATCCAGCCGCCCACGACGACGA
This sequence comes from Reyranella sp., assembly GCA_030681635.1. Taxonomy (GTDB): domain Bacteria; phylum Pseudomonadota; class Alphaproteobacteria; order Reyranellales; family Reyranellaceae; genus Reyranella. The sequence continues at coordinate 1,750 of JAUXRT010000712.1, read as the reverse complement.
CCAGCAACCGGCAGGTCATGGCGGCCAGCGGCCACTCGGGCTGGCGTGTCGACTGGAAGGCCGACATCAAGGTGTTGGCGGCGACGAACGGATAGGCGAGGCCGACGATGGCGAGATAACCTGTGGCCGCGGCAAGGATCGCCGGGTCGTGGCTGAAGAAGCCCATCCAGAGGTCGGGTCCGGCGATCGCCAGCACGCTGATCGAGGCCATGACACAGGCCGAGAGCCCCACCGCGGTCCAGGCGATTCGCCGGGCGCGCGTGAACTGACGGGCGCCGATGTTGCTGCCCACCATCGCCAGCACCGCCGCGCCCAGGCCGAAATTGAGCGGATAGAGCAGATATTCCAGCCGTACCGCTGCTCCGAAAGCGGCGAGCGACGTGGCGCCGAGCAGTCCGGCATAGGCCGTGAGCGTCGCCAGCGCTGCGTTGTTCAGGACGGGCGCCAGCGACATCGGCGCCCCCACGCGCAGGATCTCGCCGAACAGGCGGCCTTCGAACCGGAAGCCGCGGATCGACAGGGCGACCGACGTCCGGCCGGAGGCGAGGTACCAGGCGAGCGTCGCGGCCGACGCCGCGAAGGCGATCACGGTGGCAAGACCGGCGCCGGTGATTCCGAGCGCGGGGACTGGGCCCAAGCCGAACACAAGGGCCGGTACCAGCGCGATATGCAGGAGTTCGGCGCCGATATAGACGTAGACGAGGATGCCGACTTGCCCCGTGGCGCGCACGACGCTGGTGAGCGTGCCCAGCAGCCAGTAGGCCAGCGCCCCGGCGAAGATCACGTTGGAATATTCGAGTGCCGCCGCCAGGATCGGCCCGCGGCCGCCCATCAGACTGTAGATGCCCGGCCCAGCCAGCAGGAACGCGGTGCTGAACAGGACCGCGGCCCCGGCGGCGATCACCAGCGCATGGATGACGAGGGACGCCGCGTCTTCGCGACGTCCGGCGCCGATCGCCCGCGCGATGGCCGCAGCAATGGCGCCGCCCATGGCCATGTTGGCCATCTGCTGCATCAGCATCATCAGCGGAAACACCAAGGCGAGGCCTGCGAGAGCATCGAGGCCGAGGCTGCCCACGAAATGCGCATCGACGCTGGGTGTCACCGCGATCAGCACGACGTTGACCACCAGGTTGGGCACGGCGAGCCGCAACAGGGTGGAAACGATCGGGCCTTCGAGCAGCAGGCGCGTGCGCGCGGCTGCTGGCGATACGGGCTTCGCGGCGATGTCGGCCATGACCTGCGCCTTACATCTTGGGCGGCCAGTTGTGCGTCTCGCCTGTGAGGCTGCGGCACCAGGCGTAGAGCGCGTCGTACATCACCATGCCGTGCTTCAGCATCTCGTGGTCGTCGGTGTAGACGTGGCTGAGGCCGAGCGAGATCGCGAACAGGCCGGCCGATTGCGGCGTGAGATCGAGCCGGGACGTGTCGGCGCCGCGCACGATGTCGGCCAGCCTGTCGAGGCCGGGCGCACTCAATTTATATTCGGCGATGAAGGCGTCGAAGCTGCACTTCTCGCCCACATGCGTGAATTTTACGCCGGGAATGTCATAGGGCACGGCGCCGGTTTCCTGGGCGGTGGCCAGCACCCTGTCGGCCGGCACATAAAGGAATTCCGGCTCCTTCTCGATGAAGCGCTTGATCAGCCACGGGCAGGCGATGCGGTCGAACTTGGGACGTTCGCGGGTCACCCACTTCATTTCGTCTCTCCTTCCTTGTGCGGTTCGGTCGGCAGGCCATCGGCGCGCCA
>JAUXRT010000693.1 GCA_030681635.1 Reyranella sp. | reverse complement strand
AGGCCGGCATGCCGGCGGCGTGCAGAACCTCACGTCCCGCCGCCGCCGCGGGGCCGCCGATCCAGCAGCCGATCACCGGTACGACCTTGGCGCCGGCGGCACCTGCAAGCGCCCGCGCCGCGTCCTCCGACGGGGTGAGCGCGGTCGGCACGTTCATCGCCAGCACTGCGCCCACGCCGCGATCGTCGGCCAGCGCATCGAGGGCTGCGGCATAGCGCGGCCCGTCGGCATCGCCCACGATGTCGACCGGATTGCCGCGCGACCAGGCCCGCGGCATGTGCTTGTCGAGCTGATTGAGTGTCTTGGGCAGGAGCGTCGAAAGCTCGCCGCCTTCGTCCAGCAGGAGATCGGTGGCGATGATGCCGACGCCGCCGCCGTTGGTCAGGATCGCCAGCCGCTCGGTGCGCGGCGAGATGCCGTAGCCCAGCGTCTCGGCGGCATCGAACAGCTCGCCCAATCCCAGCACCCGGACGAGACCGGCGCGCGCGAAAGCGGCATCGTAGACCGCGGCCGATCCCGCCATTGAGCCGGTGTGCGAAGCCGCGGCCTTGGCGGCGGCGGCATGGCGGCCGGCCTTGAGCACGATCACCGGTTTTATGCGCGCCACGCCGCGCGCTGCCGACATGAACTTGCGCGCCTGCGTCAAGCCCTCGATGTACATCAGGATGGCGCGCGTCTCGGGATCGCGCGCCAGCATGTCGAGCACGTCGCCGAAGTCGACGTCGCTCATGTCGCCCATGGAAATCAGATGCGAGAAGCCGATGCCCTGGGCCGAGCCCCAGTCGGCGAGCCCGGCCAGCACCGCGCCCGACTGCGCGACGGCGGCGATTCGTCCGGCCTTGAGGTTGCCCGGCCCGAAGCTCGCGTTCAGCCCCAGCTTCGGCATGGCATAGCCGATGGTGTTGGGCCCGACGACGCGCAGCAGGTGCGGCTTGGCGGCCCGCAGGATTCGCCGCCGCCAGCGCGCGTTCGCCTGGGCGCCGTCGGCGCCGTTGCCCGGACCGGCGCTGATCACCACCGCGACCCGCGTGCCGCGCTCGCCCAGTTCCAGGATCAGGCGCGGGATCGTCTCCGCCGGCGTCATGACGACCGCGAGGTCAGCCGCTTCCGGAACGTCCGCGAGCTTGGCGTAGACCGGGCGGCCGTCGATCTCGCCGCCCTTGGTGTTGACGAGATGGATATTGCCCTGGAAGCCACCGGCCAGCAGGTTGCGCGTCACCGCGGCGCCGACCGAGCCCGGGCGCACGCTGGCCCCGATCGCCACGACCGATTTCGGCGCCATGAGCTTGTCGAGGTTGCGGGTGGACATCGCGTCGTCCTATCGCCGGCAAATGTGCCCGAAAAATGTGCTAGAGCCATGACAGCGAACGCCGTGCCAAACAAGATGGACGGAAGCCGGGATGCTGTTGATTGGTGTGAATCGCTCGCCCTACACGCGCCGTGTCGCGATCACGCTGAAAGCCTATGACGTGCCGTTCGAGCAGCGCGACCTGTCGGGATTCGCGAACCGTGCGGAAGTGCGTGCCCGCAATCCGCTGGGCCGCATCCCGGCCCTGGTGCTCGACGATGGCGAGACCTTGATCGACAGCGGCGCCATCATCGACCATCTCGACGAGGCCCATGGCCGCAACCGCCCGCTCACGCCCGCCTCGGGCACGGACCGGCGCGCCGTGCTGAGAATCGCTGCCCTCATGATGGGGGCCTGCGACAAGGGGCTCCAGGCCGCCTACATGCGCAATCACACGCCGGCGGAGAAGATCCACCAGCCCTGGATCGACGACTGCAACGCCCAGGTGACGAATGCGCTGGCCGCGGTCGAGGCCCTGGTCGACCCGGCCCGGCCCTATCTGCTGCTGGGCCGCCTCACCCAGGCCGACATCACCGCCTTTGTGGCCGAACGGCTCGCCCGCCTCGGCCTCGGGATCGACACCGAGGCAGGGATGCCACGCCTGCGCGCGCTCACGCGAAAACTGGCGGTGGAATTTCCCTTCAGTTCGACCGAGCCGCCGACCTAGAGCAGGCGCCGTCTAAAACAGACTTGGGCCGTTCATCAGCACCAGCCCGCAGACGATGACGACCGCCGCCGCCACCCGCCGGCCGCCGAACGGCTCGCCCAGCAGCAGCGTGCCGATCAAGGCACCGAACAGCACCGAGGTCTCGCGCAAGGCCGCGACATGCGCCATCGGCCCCAGCACCAGCGCATAGATCGCGATGCCGTAGCCGAGGTTGGCGATCACGCCGCCCATCACGCCGCGGTACCAGGTACGCTTGACGTGACCCCACACCGTGTCGGGACGCAGGATGAAGGCCAGCACCAGCAGCCACGGCCCCTCCAGCACGCAGAGCCAGGCGATGTAGGAGATGCGGTGCTCGAAGGTCGGCCCGGCGCTGCGCACGCCCAGCCCGTCGGCGATGATGTAGGCCGCGATGGTGATGCCGGTCAGCACGGCGAACAATGTCGCGAGGCCATGGCGGGCGCCCGGCCGCGGCACGACGTTGCGCAGCGGCATGGCAAGCGCCACCAACCCGAAACTCAACAGCAGGACGCCGACGATGTCCTGGGTGCGCAGTTCCTCGCCGATGAAGCGGCCCGACACCAGCGCCACCAGCAGCGGGCCGAGGCCGCGCGCGATCGGATAGGTGTGGCTGAGATCGCCGTACGAATAGGCTTTCAGCAGGAACGTGTAATAGAGGACGTGGATCAGCACCGAGGCGATCAGGAACTTCCACGCCTCCGGCTGGATCATCGGCACGAACGGCACGATGAAGAGCCCCATCACCGTGCCGGTGGTCATGATGACGCCGAACGTCGCCAGCCGGTCCGAGCTGTCGGACTTCAGGATGGCGTTCCAGGTGGCGTGCATCAGGGCTGCCGCCAGCAACAACGCGACGATGAAGGGTTCGACGACCAGGGGGGCGCTTTCTTTTCTTGTTGCCGTTACATTACGCTCAATGCCGCGCCGTGAGAACCGGCTGATGTACATAGGTGGGGCGCACATAGGTGGGTGGAACGAAATGACGGTGGAAGCCTACAAGGCGGCGCGCGAGTTCCTGCTCGCCAACCGCACCGACTACGACACGGCCTACCGGGATTTCCGCTGGCCCGAGATGACGCGCTTCAACTGGGCGCTCGACTGGTTCGACGGCGAGCTTGCACGCGGGCCGCTCGCGAACCAGCCGGCCCTCACGATCGTGGGCGACGGCGCCGCCAGCCTCACCTTCGCCGAGCTGTCGGAGCGCTCGAACCGCGTCGCCAATGGGCTCCGCGCACTGGGTGTGAAGCGCGGCGACCGCATCCTGCTGATGCTGGGCAATGTCGCGCCGCTCTGGGAGACGATGCTGGCAGCCATGAAGCTGGGCGCCGTCGTGATCCCGGCCAGCACCCTCCTCACGCCCATCGATCTCGCCGACCGCTTCGAGCGCGGCCGCGCCCGCCATGTCGTGGCAGCCTCCGGCGAAGCCGCCAAGTTCGAGGGCTTCGACAAGAGCCTGACGCGCATCGCGATCGGCGACACCCCGGCCGGCTGGCGCGCCTATGCCGATCTCCTAAAGGCCTCGCCCGACTTCACGCCCGACGGCCCAACCGATGCCGACGATCCGATGCTGCTCTATTTCACCTCGGGCACGACGGCCAAGCCCAAGCTGGTGCTGCATTCGCACCGCAGCTATCCCGTCGGCCACCTCACCACCATCTACGTGCTGGGCCTCCGTCCCGGCGACGTCCATCTCAACATCTCCTCGCCCGGCTGGGCCAAGCATGCCTGGAGCTGCTTCTTCGCCCCGTGGATCGCCGGCGCCACCATCTTCATCGCCAACCAGCCGCGCTTCAACGCGCGCTATCTGCTCGACGCCATCGTGGCCAACGGCGTCACCACGCTCTGCGCCCCGCCCACCGTGTGGCGCATGCTGATCCAGGAAGACCTGAAGAACTGCAAGACGAAGCTGCGCGAGGTGCTGGCCGCCGGCGAGCCGTTGAACCCCGAAGTGATCGAGCAGGTCGAGAAGGCCTGGGGCCTCACCATCCGCGACTTCTACGGCCAGACCGAGACCACGACCCAGGTCGGCAATCCACCCGGCCAGCCGGTCAAGGCGGGTTCCATGGGCCGGCCGCTGCCCGGCTACCGCATCCGCCTGCTCGACGCCGACGGCCGCGACGCCGACGAAGGCGAGATCAGCATCGCGCTCGACCAACGGCCGGCCGCGCTCATGCAGGGTTACCAGCAGGACGACGGCTCGGTCGCGCCGCTGGAGGGCGAGGTCTACCGCACCGGCGACGTCGCCTCGCGCGACAAGGACGGCTACCTCACCTACGTCGGCCGCGCCGACGATGTGTTCAAGGCATCGGACTACCGCATCAGCCCGTTCGAACTGGAGAGCGTGCTGATCGAGCATCCGGCCGTTGCCGAGGCCGCCGTCGTGCCGGCGCCCGACGCGATGCGCCTCGCCGTCCCCAAGGCCTACATAACGCTGACAGCCAGCGGCAAACCCGACCGTGCCACCGCGCTCTCGATCTTCCAGCACCTCAAGGGCCGCCTCGCCCCCTTCAAGCGCATCCGGCGCCTGGAATTCGCCGAACTGCCCAAGACCATCTCCGGCAAGATCCGCCGCGTCGAACTCCGCCGCGACGAGGAAAAGCGCGCTGCCGAGAACAAGCGTGGCCCGGGCGAATTCCGGGAAGAGGATTTCCCGGAACTGGCGACAAGCGGTGGAACTGATAATGTGAAGCCATGATTCTCCTGATCGATAACTACGACAGCTTCACCTACAACCTCGTCCACTTCCTGGGCGATCTCGGCGCGAAGTGCGTCGTGCATCGCAATGACAAGATCACGGTCGACGAGGCCATCGCGCTGAAGCCCGCCGGGATCGTGCTCTCGCCCGGACCCTGCACGCCGAACGAGGCCGGCATCTGCATGGATCTCATCCGCGCCGCCGCCAAGGAGCAGGTGCCGCTGCTGGGCGTCTGCCTCGGCCACCAGGCGATCGGCCAGGTGTTCGGCGGCCAGGTCGTGCGCGCGCCGCAGCCGATGCACGGCAAGCTGTCAGGCGTCGATCACAAGAACCAGAGCGTGTTCGAGGACGTGCCCTCGCCCTTCCAGGCGACGCGCTATCACTCGCTGATCGTCGACCGCAAGGGCTTCCCCAAGGAGCTCGACGTCACCGCCGAGACCGGCGACATCATCATGGGCCTGCGCCACAAGTCGCTGCCGATCCACGGCGTGCAGTTCCACCCCGAGAGCATTGCCTCCGAGCACGGCCACAAGATCCTCGAGAATTTCCTAAAAATCGCCGGCGAGCATCCCTCACAGCAGAAGAAGAAAGCCGCTTAAACTTCTTCCGGACCGCGCGCGTCCCGCGCGCTCCGGCGCATTCACATGCGCCTTGAGGCGCGCGGTCCACATGACCATGAGGCCACCATGCTCAATCGCCGTCTCCTGCTCGCCTCGCCGGCCCTCTTGGCGCTGCCGGCATCGGCCCAGACCTGGCCCGCCAAGCCGATCCGCATCATCGTGCCCTTTCCGGCCGGCCAGGCGACCGACATCCTGGCGCGCGTCATGGCCGACCAGCTCACCAAGGCGCTGGGCCAACAGGTGATCGCGGAGAACCGCCCCGGTGCCGGCGGCAGCATCGGCGCCGACGTTGCCGCCAAGGCGGCGCCCGATGGCTATACGCTGCTGATGGTTACGATCTCGACCCACGGCATCGGGCCGGTGCTTTATCCGAAGCTGCCCTACGACGCGCAGAAGGACTTCGCACCGATCGCCAATATCGGCCTCACGCCGCAGGTGCTGATGACCAGCCTCAAGAGCGGCATCACCTCCGTGCCGGAGCTGATCGCCAAGGCCAAGACGGGCGATCTCAACTACGGCTCCTCGGGCAACGGCTCGGCCAGCCATCTCGCGGTCGAGATGCTGAAGAACGCCGCCGGCATCAAGCTCACGCACGTGCCCTTCAAGGGCAATGCCGATGCCCAGCTCGCGCTGCAGAGCGGCGACATCCAGCTCCTGTCGGATGCCATTCCCGGCGCCATCGGCCCGGTGAAGGCCGGCAAGGTGAA
>JAUXRT010000692.1 GCA_030681635.1 Reyranella sp. | reverse complement strand
GTTACGGCTGCTTCCTTCCGGATCTGACCGGGTTGGCGACTGCTCCGCCCACACCGGCCCCTCGGGGGCGTTATATCAGGAGTCCGGGGGGCCGGCACAAGGGATGAAGTGGACCATTTCGGGCCTCGCCTGAGACGGTGTTGTCCGTCTGGCGTCGGTGTCTGATCTTGCCGCCCAAGGCCTTGATTTAACACCATTTAACACCGGAAATGCCGCGCGCATGCCACGGATTCCTGGCTGGCGCCATTTGTAGAGGCTCGACCGCGGCACGCCGGCCGCGTCGGCGCGCGGTCCGGACCGAGCGGCCCTGGCGCCGAACACTCCAGCGTGACCGAAAATCGACCTCAAATCGGCTGAACTTGCAAATCAGATCGAGCCGATCTCGATGATCCGGCCTTCGATGAGCGCCCGCTGCGTGACGAGCGACAGCACCAGCGCGTCGATTGCCCGCTCGACATCGAGCAGCTCGGGATCGGCGCGGCCTTCGATGCAGTCGACGAAGCGCCGCAGTTCGACCTCGTAGGGATTGCGCCCGGGGAGCGCGACCGGCGAGGGCGGGCCGGTCTCCCCCGCCATTGTGAATGTGCTCCGCGGTGGGCCGTCATCGTCGAACACCATCCGCAGCTCGAAGGCCGCGCGCTCGAAGAGGGCGCGGAAGCCGGTCGAGAAGGGAGAACCACTGGGCATGAGACCGCTGGCGGCGATCGTTGCGTGGCGACCGTCGTTGTAAGCCAGCAGCGCAGAGATCTCGCCAGGCGTCCCGCTCTCCATTCGCACGACGCTGGCCGAGAGCCATGCCGGCCGGCCCATCAGCCACTGTGCGGCGTCAAAGTCGAAGGTCATCAGCTCGGTCGAGGGATCGCCATAGTGCGCCTTGTGGTCGGGCGCGCCGGGCCAGAGGTAGGAGCCCAACCGCCAGGTCGCGAGACTGAGCAGGCGTCCGTACGTGCCTGACCCAACCGCATCCCTGACGTGAGCGTAGGCGCCGACCGAGCGCATGAGCAGCCCGACCTGCAGCAGGCGGCCGGCGCGGCGGGCCGCGTCGCGCATCTGCCGAGCCTCGTTGAGGCGAAGTGCCAGCGGGCTCTCGCAGAACACATGCTTGCCCCGGCCAAGCGCCGGAATCACGAAAGCGGCGTGCACTGCGCTCGGCAGGCAGACGTCGATGGCATCGACGGTGGCCTGTCCGATCAATGCCGCCGCGTCGGTGAACGGCTTCGCCCCGCAGAGTTTGGCCACGGCCTGGGCGCGGGCCTCGTCGCGCGCGAACACACCCACGACCTCGACATCCGGCAGGCGCGCATAGGCCGACGCATGCCCGGCACCCATCGCGCCAGCGTCCAAGAGGCCGATCCGGATCGCCACGACGGCGTGCCGCCTAGCGCAGCAGGCGTTTGGCGGCCCGCGCGGCCACTTTTCCGTAGCCGCGGTCGCCATGGATCAGCATCAGCACCATCGCGCCCTCCATCAGCAGCATGACCTCGCGCGCGCGCTCGCGCGACATTTTCAAGCCGCCATTGCCCAGCAGGTCGGCCAGCCAGAGTTCCGTTGCGGTCTTGGCGCGGGCGGCGATGGCGCGGGCAGGATGCCCGGGCAGGTCGGCGAGTTCCAGCACCAGCCGCGTGAAGCCGGACCCCGACCAGCGCGGTCTGTCGGCCCAGTCGAGCAGCTTGGCGAAGAAGCCGTCGACCATGGCCTGCGGCCTGGCCGGCAGGCCGCGGCCGATGACTTTGAGGCGTTCGAGATCGAGCTCGCCGTAGTAGCGGAGCGCAGCGGCCAGCAGGTCATCCTTGCTGCGGAAGTGGGCATAGAGGGTGCGCTTGGTGATGCCGGCGCGCGCGGCGATCTCTTCGACGCCGACACGCGTGAAGCCGCGTTGATAGAAGAGGTAGTAGGCCGCTTCGACGATCCGGTGCTGGGTCTGGTCCTTGTCTCGGGGCATGGCGCGGCCTCGTTGGTATACCGACTAGTGAGTTTACTTGGGCACCCCGGAGACGGCGAATCGAGGCCGACCGGGAGGTGTCCTCATGAACGACAAGCTCACCCTGAAATCGGTGGACGTGCGTGCCGTGGTCGTGCCGCTCCGGCGACCGGTCGTATCGAAGGTCGGCCTGTTCAACGAATGGCCGATGATCCTGATCGATCTCCACACCGCCGGGGGCGTCGTCGGCCGCAGCTATCTCGAACCCTATCTGAAGCATTCGATGCGCTACATCGCGCCGGCGATCCGCGATCTCGCGGCGATGTGCGTGGGCAAAAACCTGTCGCCCATCGAGAATTTCGACGCCAACCGGCGCGCGCTCAACCTGGTCGGCTACCAGGGCGTTGCCGCCATCGCGGTTGCCGGCCTCGACATGGCCCTGTGGGACGCGCTGGCCAAGGCCGCCGGCCTGCCGCTCGCCGTCCTGCTCGGCGGTTCTCTGGGATCCGTCCCGGCCTACAACAGCAACGGCCTGTGGCTGAGTGACGTCGGCACGCTGGCCGACGAGGCTGCCGCACTGGTCGAGGAGGGTGGCTTCGGCGCGCTGAAACTGCGGCTCGGCCGCGACCGTCTCGCCGACGATCTGTCGGCCATCCGCGAAGTGCGCAAAGGCGCCGGCGAAGACATCAAGCTGATGGTCGATTTCAACCAGGGGCTTTCGCTGGCCGACGCCCTCGTGCGCTGCCATGCGCTCGACGGCCAGGGCCTTGCCTGGTTCGAGGAACCGATCGTCTACGACAATCTGCCGGGCTATGCGCAGCTCACGCGCGAACTCGCCACGCCGGTGCAGCTCGGCGAGAATTTTTACGGGCCCCGCGACCTGGCGGCCGCAATCCGCATCGGCGCCGGTGATCTGGTGATGCCGGACATGATGCGGATCGGCGGCGTCAGCGGCTGGCTGCGCTCGGCGCCGCTCGCCGCCGCAAATGGGATCCAGATTTCCACCCATCTTTATCCCGAAGTGTCGGCCCATCTCCTGCGCATCAGCGAGACAGCGCACTGGCTGGAATGGCAGGACTGGGCCGATCCGATCCTGGAAGAGCCGTTCAGCGTCAAGGCGGGGAGGTTCGAGATCCCCGACCGGCCGGGCAGCGGCGTGGCGTGGAACGAGGCGGCGGTGACGCGCTATCGCGTCGACTGCTAGCCCGTGGCAGCGATCACGTGCGCCCTGATGCGGCCGTCGACCGGTCCACTGCCAAATCGATGCGCGAGGGCTTCCGTCGCGGCCTTCGTCGCGTCGTCGAGGCGCGCGGCATCTCGGGCCATGATCTCGTTTCGAAGCGGCGTTCCCTGGCAGTAGGCGACGGCCACGTCTCTCGGCGAAGGGGCTTTGCTTCTGTGCTCGACCGTTTCGATCGCAATGTCGGCAAAGCCCGCGGCGCTCAGTTCCTCGCGGATCTTCCCGACATCGTGATGGCCGTGCGGCGTGCGGGCCATGAACTGGGGCGGATCCTGCGGGAAGACCTTGGCCAGGGCTTCGGTGACGACATCGGCGAATTCGTTCTCGGAAATCCGGTCCCAGACATTGAACAGGAAGCGTCCCTCGGGCTTCAGGACGCGACGGGCCTCGCCATAGCCTTTGACCCGGTCAGGAAAGAACATCGCGCCAAACTGGCAGACCACGACGTCGAAGGTCCGGTCCTCAAACGGCAGGGCAAGTGCATCGGTCTGTCGCCAGGTCACGCGATCCCGAGGCGGTTGCCGCGCCGCGGCCTGGTCGATCATCGCCTGATTGAGATCGGTCGCCACGATTCTCGTTGGCGCGGGAAGCCGCGCGGCAATGGCCCGCGTGAGGACACCGGTTCCTGCCGCCGTCTCCAGAATGTCGTGAGGTGCCGCACGCGCGATCCGCTCTGCCAGGTCATGCGCGTAGGGCTCGAAGATCAGCGGCACCATCAGCCGGTCGTAGATTTCGGGGATCGATCCCGTGAAGACCTTGTCGTCCGCCACCATGATCGCGCTCCGTCGACAGAGACGAGCCACCGAGAGACGAAGAGTGCGCCGACCCGGCGCGGTCCTCAAGCGGTACGACGGTCGGCCGGACGCGGGAGACCGAGATGCTGGCGGAGCGTCGCGCCTTCATAGTCGCTGCGAAACAGGCCGCGTTCCTGCAGGAGCGGCACGACGCCCGCCACGAAATCGTCGAACTGCCCGGGGAAGAACGGCGGCATGACGTTGAAACCGTCGGCGGCGCCGGCGCGGAACCAGTGCTCCAGCGTGTCGGCGATCATGACGGGCGTGCCGATCAGCAGCAGATGGCCGCGCGCCGCCGCGACGCGATGGTAGAGCTGCCGCAGGGTGAGCCCCTCGCGCCGGGCCATCTTCAACAGCAGTGCGGCACGGCTTTTCAGGTTCTCCGTCTCCGGCAGGTCCGGCACCGGCGCGTCGAGCAGATGGGCCGACATGTCGGAGCCCAGCCGCTCCGATAGCACCGTGAAAGCCTGCGCCGTGTCGATGCTGCGGTTGAGCTCGGCAAAAATCTCGTGCGCTTCCGCCTCGGTGCGGCCCACCACCGGCATGACGCCGGGCATGATCCGCGCGCTGTCGGGCGCCCGGCCGTAGCCGACGAGCTGCGCCTTTACAGCATTATAGAAAGCCTGTGCTTCGGCGAGATCGTTCTGGGCCGTGAAGACCACGTCGGCGATGCGTGCCGCCAGCGCCTGGCCGGGGCCGGAGGAGCCGGCCTGGATCAGCACCGGATGGCCCTGCGGCGCGCGCGGCACGTTGAGCGCCCCCGTCACGGTGAAATACTTGCCGCGAAAATCCGGCACATGGAGGCTGCCGGGCCGCACGAAGCGGCCGGCTCCCTTGTCGGCCGTGAAGGCGCCGTCGTCCCAGCTGTCCCACAGCGCGCGGCAGGCTTCGACGAACTCCTCGGCCATCGCATAGCGCTCGGCATGCGGCGGATGCTGGCGGCCGAACACCGCGGCCGATTTGTCGTAGGCCGTCGTCACCACGTTCCACGCCGCGCGTCCGCCCGACAGATGATCGAGCGAGGCGAAGCCGCGGGCCACATGATAGGGCTCGGCGTAGGTCGTCGAGCCGGTGGCCGCGAGCCCGATCCGCGACGTGCCCATGGCGAGCGCCGAGAGGAGCGTCAGCGGCTCGAACTTGCCTATGGTTGAGGGATGCTCGCTGTAGCCGGTGGCGAAGCCGTCGCCCAGGAAGAACATGTCGAACTTGCCCCGCTCGGCGGTGGCGGCGATGTGCTGCATCAGCGCGAGGTTCGGCCAGCCCTCGACCGCGGCGTTGGGGTGCCGCCAGCCGCCCACATGATGGCCCGGCGTCTGCACGAAGACGCCGAGGCGCATTTGGCGGGGTGATTGCGGGCTCGTAGCCTGGTCCGCGATCATCACAAAACGTCCTTCACTGGCGATGCAATAATGCTACAATCGTCGGCGACACCGAGGTCCCGCCCGTCGCGCGTCTGCAAGTAAGGATAATGGCGACACTCAAGTGCTGCGCAACGAAGTAGAAGCCGTGCCCGACACCAAGCCGCCCCGCGCGATGCCGCTGCTGGCCTTCCTGCTGGTTGTTACGGTCGTGGCTCTGGCTGTCGCCATGTTTATCGATCTCTAGCGGATCTGGCTGGCGCGCAGATTTCAATGTGCAAAATAATGCATGCCGCCATCGACCGGGATCACGGCGCCGGTGATGTAGCGCGCGGCCGGTGAGGCGAGGAAGGCGACGAGGTTCGCCACATCCTCGGGCTCGCCGAAATAGCCGATCGGGATATTGCGCTCGATGAAGGTCCGGCGTGCCTCCTCGGTCGGATGAAGCTTCTGCAGGATCTGCTCCGAGTTGATGCGGCCGGGCTGGATGGTGTTCACCGTCACGCCGTCGGCGGCGACGTCGCACGACAGGCCCTTGGCCCAGAGATGAAGGGCGGCCTTGGCGGCGATGGCAGCGTTGAGGCCGCGCGGCTCCATCGAGCCGCTGATGTTGACGATGCGGCCCCACTTGCGCACCCGCATGGCGGGCAGCAATGCCTTGGTGAGCAGGCGCGCGGCGGTGAAGTTGAGGGCGAAGGCTTCTTCCCACACGTCTTCAGGGGCATCGGGTCCGGTCGGCCGCGAGCCGCCGGCGCAATTGACCAGGATGTCGATGGCGCCCAGCGCCTTCGTGGCTTCGGCGGCGATGCGCGCGAGATCGTCGGTGCGGGTCACGTCGCCCGCGATGGCCACCACGCCCGTGCCGCCTTCGATCTTGTCGAGGCGGCGCGCCGTGGCCGCGACTCGCGCGCCCTGTTGCGCCAGGAGATTTACGACGCCGGCGCCGATGCCGGAGCTGGCGCCCGTCACGAGACAAGTCCGGTCCTTGAGGTCGAATTTCATCGCGCCTTGATGGACGACCGCCGCGCCGTTGCCAATCCCGGCGTCAACCCAGCCGCAGCAGCGGGATGGCGGCGGCTGCCATCAGCACCGCCACGATCCGGGTTCGCGTAAAGGGCTCTTTGAGCCAGATCACGGCGATCAGGATCGCGAAGACGGAGCTGGTGTCGCGGAGCGCGGCGGCGGGGGCGATCGGCGCATGGCTCCAGACCCACAGGATGAGAAGGTACGAGGCCATCGACGCCACCGCGATCGGCAGCGCCGCGGTCCATTGTCCGCTCAGCAGGCGCCACGGCGGCCCCTGGCTCCGCTGCCGCCAGCACATGGCGGCGGCATTGGTGATGGAGACGACGAAGCCATAGGCCCAGGGATTGCCCGAGGCGCGCACGCCCTGCGCATCGCACATTATATAGGCGGCGGTGCCGACGCCGGCTGCCAGCGTCCAGCCGAGTGCCTTCAGGGTGACGGCCTGGTTGCGGGCGGCGTCGAGCGAAAGCACGGCCAGCGACAGCGCGATCACGATGATGCCAGCGAGCGCCGCGGGACCGAATTTTTCTCCGGTGAGCATGGCCGCCATCGGCACGACCAGCAGTACGGCCACCGCGCGCATGACGGGATAGACGAGGCCGAAGCCGCCCAGCTCATAGGCGCGCAGCAGCGCCGATATGGTGAGCACGTTCATGAGCGTGGAGGCCAGGATCCAGATCCACGCCGCCCGGTCGGGCAGGCCGGACCACAGCAACGCCGGCACGACAAGGATCGCGCCTAGCAGCATCTGCGCCGTCATTGCCTGCGCGGGATTGCGGTTGGCCTTCACGGCGGCGTTCCAGCCGGCGTGCAGCAGCGCGCTCAGGAGGGCCGCGGCGACATCGATGAGGCCCATCTCAGCTGCGATCGCCCGAGACGATGACCACGGCATAGCGCGCGGGCTTCGGTGTCGGATTGTGGTAGGCGATCGGCTTGTCGAGGACCATGGCCAGGCAATCGCCGGTGCCGAGGTCGAAGCGCTCGCGGCCGAGCGTGACCTCGATCGTACCCTGCAGGACCCAGATCTGCTGGTGCGTCACGCCCGGACGCGCGCCGGTTTCGTAGGCGACACGCGCGCCTGCGGGAAACGTCACCTCGACGATCTGGATAGGCGAGGGGAAGCCATCCGGCGAGACGTTGCGCCGCCGGTAGCCTGAGCCGGGATCGCGCCATTCGACCTGCTCGCTCCGGCGCGACACAGGCTGCGGCGAGGCGGCGGCCTTTTCGAACAGCGACGCCAGCGGCACGCCGAGGCCGGCCGCGAGCTTCTCGAGCACGACGGCGGTCGGGCTGCTCTCGCCGCGCTCGATCAGCGAGATCATCGAGCGGCTGACGTCCGACGCCTCGGCCAGGGCCTCGAGCGACAGGCCGCGGTCGGCGCGGATCTGGCGCACGCGGGCGGCAATGCGGTCGTTGATGGTCATCGGATTGGATATAATGTCCAGTATATTGGATAGCAGGTCAAGTCGGCCTTAGGCCATCGGCTGGGCTAAGCTCTTCCGATGACCCCATCGGATCCCTACGAAAGCCTCGGCGTTCGCCGCCGTATCAATGCCGCCGGCGCACTTACTCGACTCGGCGGCGCCGTCATGGCGCCTGAGGTGATGGCGGCGATGGCTTCGGCCTCGCGCGCCTCGGTCGATATCGGCGAACTGCAGGATGCCGCGAGCAGCCGCATCGCCGAGGCCACCGGCGCGGAAGCGGGGCTCGTGACCACCGGCGCGGCGGCGGCGCTCACCCTGGCGGCGGCGGCCTCGATCGCGCGCTGGGACGTGGCCAGGATGGCGGCGCTGCCGCATGCCGAGGGGTTCCCGCACGACATCCTGATCCCGCGCACGCACCGCACGGGCTACGCCCATGCGCTCGCGGCATCCGGCGCGCGGCTGGTCGATATCGGCCACAACGACCGCGGCACCGGCGCCGGGGTGCGCGGCCTCGAAGCCTGGGAGATCGAGACGGCGCTGACACCATCGGTCGTGGCCATGGCCTTTTCGGTGAACGCCGTCAGCATCGTCGACCTGCCGACCGCCATCGCGGTGTGCCGGACCAACAACATTCCCCTGATCGTCGATGCCGCGGCCCAGTTGCCACCCAAGGAGAACCTGCGCCGCTTCATCGCCATGGGCGTCGATCTCGTGGCCTTCTCCGGCGGCAAGGCGCTGGGCGGGCCACAGGCCTCGGGCATCCTGGCCGGCCGCCGCGATCTCGTGGCCTCGGCGCTCCTGCAGCAGCTCGACATGGACGTGGCGCCCGAGACCTGGGTGCCGCCGCGGCTGGTCGATCGCGCCAACCTGCGCGGCGTGCCGCACCATGGCATCGGCCGCGGCTTCAAGGCGGGCAAGGAGGAGATCGTGGGCCTGCTGACGGCACTCGACCGCTTCGTCAAAGCCGACGATGCCGCCGACAACGCCGGCCTCGAAGGGCGCCTGAAGAAGATTGCCGCAGCCCTTGCGGGCCTCGGCGTTACCCTGGTGCCGGCGCAGCAGACCGGGCGCGTGCCGGTGCTCGAGATCGCCGTGGCCGATGCGCTGGCCGTGAGCGCGCGTCTGCAGCGCGGCGATCCGCC
>JAUXRT010000689.1 GCA_030681635.1 Reyranella sp. | reverse complement strand
CCTACATGCTGCGGATCGCCATTCCCTATGGCACGCTGTCGTCGCGCCAGTTGCGCAAGCTCGCTGACATCTCGCGCAAGTACGACCGCGGCTACGGCCCTTTCACCACCCGGCAGAACCTGCAGCTCAACTGGATCAAGCTGGAAGACGCGCCCGATGCGCTGGCGGCGCTCGCCGAAGTCGACATGCATGCGCTGCAGACCAGCGGCAACTGCATCCGCAACGTCACCGCCGATCATTTTGCCGGGGCCGCCGTGGACGAGATCGAGGATCCCAGGATCTGGGCCGAGATCGTGCGTCAGTGGTCGACGCTCCATCCCGAATTCACCTTCCTGCCGCGCAAGTTCAAGATCGCTATCACCGGTTCGCCCAACGACCGCGCCGCCGTCCGCGTGCACGACATCGGCTTGCGTCTCTGGCGCAACGACGAGGGCGAGGTCGGCTTCGAGGTGATCGTGGGCGGCGGCCTCGGACGCACGCCGATGATCGGCAAGACCTTGCGCGAATTCCTGCCCAAGAACGAGCTGCTGGCCTATCTCGAGGCGACGCTGCGCGTCTACAACCGCTATGGGCGGCGCGATAATCTCTATAAGGCCCGGATAAAAATCCTGGTCCACGAGGTCGGCGTCGAGAAGATGCGCGCCGATGTCGAGGCGGAATATGCCGAGACCCGCGACGGGCTGCTGGGCCTCGACGACGAGACTATCGAGGCGATCGCGCGCCAGTTCGCGCCGCCCGAGCTGCCGCCGCGGCCTGAAATGGTCGGTGCCGTCGAGGCGCTGAGGCTGGTGGATCGCGACTTCGCCCTGTGGCTGAAGTCGAACGTCGCGCCGCATCGCGTAAAGGGCTACGCCATCGTGACGGCGTCGCTGAAACCTGCCGGCGCGCCGCCGGGCGATGCCAGCGCTGTGCAGATGGAGGGCGTGGCCGACATCGCCGAGGCTTTTAGCCAGGCCGAGCTGCGGGTCAGCCACGAGCAGAATTTGATCCTGCCGCATGTTGCGGTGGAAGACCTGCCGACGGTGTACGTGGCGCTGGGGCGCCTCGGCTTCGCCGAAGCCAATGTCGGCAAGATCACCGACATCATCGCCTGCCCAGGCCTCGACTATTGCGCGCTCGCCAATGCGCGGTCGATCCCGGTGGCGCAGCGTATCTCCAATCATTTCGCGAGCCTGGCGCGCCAGCACGACATCGGCGACCTGAAGATAAAAATCTCGGGCTGCATCAATGCCTGCGGCCATCATCACGTCGGCCACATCGGCATCCTGGGCGTCGACAAGAACGGCGTCGAACTCTACCAGATCAGCCTGGGCGGCGACGTCGACTTCGGCAAGACGGCGCTCGGCACGATCCTCGGGCCCGCCGTGACGGCCGACAAGGTCGTCGAGGCCGTCGATTCGCTGGTCGGCACCTATCTCGATACGCGTGCCCAGGGCGAGCGCTTCGTCGACACGTTCAGGCGCATCGGCGCCGAGCCCTTCAAGGACCGCATGTATGCCGCTCTATAGGGAAGGGACTTCCACGGCCCTCATCATCGACGACCCGTGGCTGCGGCTCGCCGACGATGCCGCGGTGCCGGCCGACGGCATGGTGCTGGTGAGCTTTGCGCGCTGGCGCGAGGCGCGGGCGGCGTTACTCGCCCGGCGCGGGCCGGTCGGCGTGGCGCTGGCCAACACCGATCCGGTCGAGGCGCTGGCCTCGGACGTGGCACGGCTCGATCTCGTGACCCTGCATTTTCCCAAGTTCAGCGACGGCCGCGCCTATAGCCAGGCGCGCCTGCTGCGCGGCAGGTTCGCCTACCAGGGTGAACTGCGCGCGACCGGCGGCGTCCTGCAGGACCAGGCCGCTTTCATGCTGCGCTGTGGTTTCGATTCCTTCGAGAGCGAACAGCAAGGCTTCGGCGAGGCGCTGGCCAAGGCGCGGACCCTGTTCAGCGTCGTCTACCAGCCGACCGAGGATGGCCGGGCGACGGCCTCGCTGCTGCGGCTGAAACGCCGCAACGTGCCAGTGCCCCAATCCTGAGATCTAGAGCCTTTCCGATATAGATTGAATTATCGGAGTCGGGGTCATCCTCTTCCCCTTTGCGGAGTCCGCAAAGGGGAAGTGCCCTCGTCTTACGAGGGCGATAGGGTCCGACCCCTCCGTCACCGTAAGACGGTGACACCTGGCGGCTATGGCCGATGCGGCCATAGCCGCGACCCGATGACGGGGGAGGAAAGCGATTTCTGATTCAGCCAGAAAGGCTCTAGGCTTCAGGCTGTTCGAGCAGCCACTTGCGGGCCTCGTCGATCGAGCGGAAGGCCTTGGCCGGCCGCCCGTTCTTGCCGAGGTTGATGAGCCGGTCCGTGAGGTCGAGCGAGACGTTGTCGGCGGGGATCATCGCCAGCGCCCCGCGCGGGCCCATCGTGGCATAGGCGCTGAGGCGGGCACCCAGCGCCATGACATCGTTGTCGTCGTACTTGCCGACGGCCGTGCGGCCATCGATCAGCTTGCGATAGGGCAGGGCATCCTGGCCGACAATGGTGTCGCAGAGGTCCTCGACGTCCTTCAGGACAACGACGCCGTCGAACCTGACCTCGACGAAGCGCGCCTTGTGATCGATCGTATAGTGGACCGGCATAATCCGCTCTTATGGGCAAGAGGCTGGAAGGTCAATATGGGGGTAATCACCAGGCCCCAATTCGTCTAACCTCTCCCCCTAGCCGGGCTCACACCGGCGGAGGGAACGCGCATGATCAAGGGAGCGAGGAGCGCCGCGCTGGCGCTCGCGATCGGTTTTGGAATCCTGGCGGCGCCGGCCTCGGCGCAGACGTTGGTCAACATCCGATCGCAGGACGCGCCGAAGTACGATCCTCACAGCAACACCTCGAGCGGCATGGGCCATCCCATGTTCATGATGGGCGACACGCTGGTGGCACTGGGCTGGGATCTGAAGAGCGTCCATCCGCTGCTCGCCAAGTCATGGTCGGTCTCCGACGACAAGCTCACCTACACCTTCAAGTTGCGCGACGACGTCACCTTCTGCAGCGGCAAGAAATTCACCGCCGACGACGTCATCTTTTCGTTCACGCGGCTCTCGGATCCCTCGTCGAAATGGCCGTTCTTCTGGCGGCTGGGCGAGATCCAGAGCCTGACCGCGCCCGATCCCTACACGCTGGTCTACCAACTGAAGCGCCCGCATTCCGAGCTGCTGGTCGACCTCGCGAACTTCGCCGCCACCATCATCAACAAGGAGAACGTCGAGGGCCTGGGCGCCGACTTCGGCGTAAAAGGCTTCGACGGCACCGGCCCGCTGTGCTGGGAGAGCTGGCAGCCGCGCAAGGAACTCGTGCTGAAGCGGCACGATGCCTACAAGTGGGGCCCGACCGACGTCTACAGCAACAAGGGACCGGTGAAGTACGAGCGCATGATCTGGCGCATCGTGCCGGAGGAGACGACACGCATCGCCACCATGCTCTCGGGCCAGGCCGATTTCTGCCACTGGAACCCGCTGCAGGCGATCGAGACTTTCCGCAAGGCGCCCAACCTCGCGATCTATGAGCCGACCGCCGACTTCGCGATGTACTACTGGGGCTTCAAGAGCACGCGCGAGAACGTCTCCGACAAGCGTGTCCGCCAGGCGCTCGCGCTGCTGGTCGACCGCGAGGAGATCAACAAGGCGATCTTCTTCGGCCAGGCCGAGACGGCGCGCTCGCTGGTCCATCCCAAGTCGCTCGACTTCGAGCCGGCGACCCTCGACGTGCTGACCAAGCGCGACCCCGAGAAGGCGAAGAGGCTGCTCGACGAGGCGGGCTGGAAGATGGGCGCCGACGGCTTCCGCTACAAGGACGGCAAGAAGCTCGAGATGCTGATGTATTCCTACACCGTCGGGCAGAACCCGAAGCTGTCGGAAGTGCTGCAGGGCGCGGCGCGCACCGTCGGCATCGACATCAAGATCCAGACCTGGGATCCCACGGTGTTCTTCCAGAAGATCGCCCAGCAGGACTACGACATCTGGACGCTCTCGGTGCCCTACACGTCGGCCGGCGACCAGATGTACCTTTACTACCACTCCAGGAATCGGCCGGTGCCCAACCGCATGATGTGGAACGACCCGGAGACCGACCGGCTTCTCGATGCCGGCCGCACCGCGACCACGGATGCCGAGCGCGAGAAGAATTTCAAGGAGGTCCAGCGCAAGGTCCACGACGAGGCGCTGATGATCCCGGCCGCCCATTCGCGGCTGTTCCTGGTGGCCAAGAAATCCATCAAGAACGTCCGCGCCCACGGCATCTACAGCGCCGCGCTCTACAAGGGGATCGATCTGCAGCCCTAAGCTGGGAGCGCGCCCTCGTGCTCCAGCAGCCACTGCTTGCGGGGCAGGCCGCCGCCGTAGCCGGTGAGGCTGCCGTCCGAGCCGATCACGCGATGGCAGGGCACGACGATGCTGATCGGGTTCTGGCCGTTGGCGAGTCCGGCGGCGCGGACGGCCTTGGGCTTGCCGATGCGCCGTGCCAGCTCGGCATAGCTGATCGTGCCGCCTGACCTGATGCGCCGCAGCGTCCGCCACACGCTCCTCTGGAACGGCGTGCCGGCGGTCTCGACCGGCAGACTGTCGATGGCGGCGAGGTCGCCCTTGAAATAGGCCCGCATCGCCCGCGTGAGGCCGCCGGGATCGCGCGCCGTGCCGAGCGTGTAGGCGCCCTTGCCGTATTGCCGGTCGAGCAGCTGGCGCATGCGCGCCTCGTGGTCGGTCCAGTCGATGGTGCGCAGGTTCCCCGCGCGGTCGGCCACGATCAGCAGTTCGCCGATCGGAGTCGCGAGCCGGTCGACCAGCATTTCGATGGGCTTAGCCATGGCCGGCCATCCGGAGGTGTTGGACGGCATAGGCATGCCAGGGCCGCCACGCCGGCGGCGTCTTGTCGTCGATGCCCGACACGATCGTCTCGCGTTCCCAGTCTCCCGGTGCGCGCAGGCCGGGTCGCCGGGCAACCAGCGGCGCGAGCTTGGGATCGCGCGCGAGATGGCTGCCGATGGTGGCGATGTCGGCGCCAAGGTCGAACACGCGCCGGATACGCGCCACGAGGACGGGCAGCGCCTTGACCGAAGGGAAGCGGATCGTCACCGCCACCGAATTGCGCGCCGGCAGATGGGCGACCGCCACGGTGCCTGTGGCGCCGTCGATCTCGATCCGCCGATGCCAGACATCGCCCTCGATCCATTCGTTGTCGGGCGCGGCACGCGCCGCGAGTGCCGCCAGCATGCCCGGCCAGTCGTAGGGCGGCCGGTAGGCGAGGCGCAGCGTCACGCCGTCGCGCGCCGAGGTGTCGACCCCGATCTTGCGACGAAGCGCGCTCGGCGGCCGGTCGAACAGGTCGCGGAAGGTCTCGTTGAAGCGGCGCACGCTGCCGAAGCCGGCCGACATCGCCACCTCGGCCATCGGCAGGCGGGTGTCGTGCAGGAGCTGCTTGGCGAAGAGCACGCGCCGTGTCTGGGCCACCGCAATGGGCGAGGCGCCGAGGTGTTGCTTGAACAGCCGGCGCAACTGCCGGCCGCCGACGCCCAGCCGTTCGGCCAAGGCCTCGACGCCGGCTTCGTCCTCGTCCAGCGCGCCCTCGGCGATCAGGGCGAGCGCCCGGCTCACGGTATTGGCGGTGCCACGCCAGAAGGCGAGATCGGGCGCGATCTCGGGCCGGCAGCGCAGGCAGGGCCGGAAGCCCGCTTCCTGGGCAGCGGCGGCCGAGGCGAAGAACCGGCAGTTCTCGAACTTCGGCGCGCGCGCCGGGCAGATCGGCCGGCAATAGATGCCGGTCGAGGTCACGCCCACGAAGACGCGACCGTCGAAGCGCGCGTCATGGCTCTGGAAGGCGCGGTAGTAGGTCTTGCGGTCGAGCAGTTCCATGAGGGTATTTTCTCACGCGCGCGCGGGCGACGCTCGCGGTTTTCGGACGTGATACCCCCGCATTTTTCTCTTACCTGACCAACAACAACCTCATGCTGAGGAGGCTGTGAAACAGCCGTCTCGAAGCATGGGAAACGAGCACGGCCTGTGTAGCCCATGCTTCGAGACGCGCCCTTGCGGGCGCTCCTCAGCATGAGGTTGTTGTTGTTTGGGTATTGGTATCACCGGCATCCGGTTTGACCGGGGCGACGGGATCGTGATCATGCGCGGCATGTCGCCGGAAGCGCCCAAGGTCGGGTGGGCAGCCCTGCTCAAGCCCGAATGGCTGCCCTTGCTGGCGGTGCTGCTGGGTGGCGTGCTGCTGCATTCCATGAACGTGATGATGCTGGCGACGGTACTGCCGAGCATCGTCGAGGAAGTGGGCGGCGCCGCGCTGATGAGCTGGCCGACGACCGCGTTCCTGGCCTCGTCGATCGTCGCCGCCACCTGCACCGGCCATTTGACGTCCCAGTTCGGCGCCCGGAGCGCCTTTGCCGTCGGCGCACTGGTGTTCGGTGCCGGCGCGTTGATCTGCGCCTTGGCGCCGTCGATGGGCTTCGTCGTCGCCGGCCGCTTCGTCCAGGGTTTCGGCGGCGGGGTGCTGTCGGCCATGGCCTATGTGCTGGTCGGCAACGCGTTCCCCGAGCCTCTGTGGCCGCGCGTCGGCTCACTGCTGTCGGGCGTCTGGAGCCTGTCGGTCCTGGTCGGGCCGCTGGTCGGCGGCACGTTCGCGACCTGGGGCAACTGGCGCGGCTCCTTCTATGCCGTGACGCTGGCGGCGGCCGTTCTGGCGATCCTAGCGCTGCGCTCCTTGCCGAGGGCGCGCGGCGAACGCGGCGCCGGTCGCGACGGTAAGGGGCGGCGTATTCCGGTCGGCCGGGTCGCGCTGATCTGTGCCGCCATCGCGGTCATGTCGGCGGCGAGCATTGCCTTCACGCCGGTTGCCAAGGCTGGCCTCTTTGCGATTGCGGTCGCGGCCCTGGTGGCGATGCTGGCGCTCGACCGGCGGTCCAAGTCGCCGCTGTTTCCGAGCGACGCCTTTTCGCTGCGCTCGGTGACCGGTGTTGCGCTGTGGTTCTGCCTGCTGGTTTCGGTCGCCTACAGCCCGCTCTCCATCTTCGTGCCGATCTTCCTGCAGAGCCTGCACGGCTTCGATCCGCTGGGCGCCGGCTACCTGGTGGCGGGCGCCTCGCTCGGCTGGACCATGGCGGCCGTCGCCGTCGCCGGACTGCCGACGCGCTGGTCGGATCGCATGATGGTGGTCGGCCCCCTGGCCATGGCCGCGGGCCTGCTCGGCATCGCGCTGTTCATGACGGCGCAGCCCGTGGCCGTGCTGCCGCCGCTGATTGTCCTGACCGGCCTCGGCATCGGCGTCTGCTGGGTGTTTGGCGTCCAAGGCATCATGAGCGGCGCCCGGTCGGGCGAGCGCGACCTCGCATCGGGCTCGGTGGCGAACGTGCAGCAGACAGGCTTTGCGCTGGGCGCTGCCGCCTCCGGCATCGTGGCCAACATGGCCGGCCTGTCGAGCGGATTGACGACAGGCGGCATCGCCAGTGCCGCCTTCTGGGTGCCGGTGAGCTTCGTGTCGGTGGCGCTGGTGGCCGCGGTCATCGGATGGCGCCTGGTCGTGCTTTCCCGACGCAGGGCCTGATCGCTTCGATCTGCGCCGAAACGTCGGTCGGAACGTGCTGGCTATCGTGATCGCTCCTCACACCAAGGGAGACTCACATGGCCGATTTGAACGGGATTAAGAATGGTCTGGTCGTCACGGCGTTCTGGGAAGCCAGGCCCGAGGAGGTCGACTCGCTGGTCGGCATCATCGGCAAGTTCCTGCCGCAGGCGCAGCGCGAGCCTGGGGTAAAGGCCTTCCAGATTCACCAGTCGCTCACCGAGCCGACGAAGTTCTTCTTCTACGAAGTCTTCGACGACGAGGCCGCGTTCGCCCAGCACCAGCAGAGCGAACACTTCAAGACGCTGATCGTGGGCCAGGCGGTGCCGAAGCTCGCCAAGCGCGAGCGCACCCAGCACCGGTTCGTCTGAACCGATCACCTCTTCTCCTTCCCGGCTTCGCCGGGGAGGAGAAGAGCGTGCAGCTCGTCGCGTTCCGCATCGTCAGCCTCGTTGTGTCGCATCGCAGAAAGCCCCAATCGGCTGCCGCGGCTTGATCGAACCTGCTAAGTTTGGCCGGTCGAGTGAGGGGGAGTGGACGATGGCGATCGCCAGGCGGCGTGTCGAGGACAGGGCACATCTGAAGCATTTGAATGAGGCGACCGAGAATCTCGCCATGCTGGCGAGCTTCACGGACAAGCGGCCGTCGGTAAAAGAGCGCCTGGCCATCGGCAAGGCGCTGCGCGATCAGGTGCCGCGGGCCGAGCACGCGCGCTTCGACAAGAATCCCGACCGGCCGGATCCCATTGCGATCCTCGAGCAGCAGAATGTCGCCCGCGTGCAGAAGCTCGTGCCGGTGCGCTTTGCCCGCATGCTGGCTTCGCCGTTTGCCTTCCTGCGCGGTTCGGCCGCGGTCATGGCGGCCGATCTTTCCGAAACGCCGACGAGCGGCCTGTTCGTGAATGCCTGCGGCGACATGCACGTCGCCAATTTCGGCGTCTTCGCCTCGGCCGAACGCAACCTTGTCTTCGCGATCAACGATTTCGACGAGATCCATCCGGGGCCGTGGGAGTGGGACCTCAAGCGGCTGGCCGCGAGCGCCGCCGTGGCGGCGCGCTTCATGGGCGGCAACAAGGACAGGGCCGCCGACTGCGCCCGGGCAATCTCGCGCTCCTACCGCAAGCGCATCCGCCGCTTTGCCGAAATGGGCTATCTCGAGGTCTGGTACAACCGGATCGACGACCGGGCGGTGATGGACACTCTGTCGGCCAAGGCGCGCAAAAGGGCCGACCGGATCACGGCCAAGGCCCGCGAGAAGGGCCATGTGCAAGTGCTCGAGAAGCTGACCGAGCAGGTCGACGGCGAGCATCGCATCATCGAGGAAGTGCCGCTGATCGTGCGCGAGACGCACCTCGAGAACGGCATGCCGATCAACAATGCGCTCGACCTCATGCTGCGGGCGTACATCGAGTCGCTGTCGTATGACCGGCGGAAACTTCTGTCGCGCTATCGCATCGTCGATTCGGCGCGCAAGGTCGTGGGCGTCGGCAGCGTCGGCACAGGCTGCTGGGTGATCCTGCTCCAGGGCATCGATGGCGACGATCCGCTGTTCCTCCAGGTCAAGCAGGCCCAGGCGTCGGTTCTGGCGCCCTACGTCGATGTCACCATGCCGTTCAAGAGCCATGGACGGCGCGTGGTGGTTGGCCAGCGCCTGACCCAGGGCGCACCCGACATCTTCCTCGGATGGGGTGAGGGGCTGGACCACCATTTCTATATCCGTCAGCTCGCCGACATGAAGGGCAGTGTCTCGTTCGAGGAAGGCGACGTCGATCAACTCGAGACATTCGAGGAATACTGCACCCTGTGCGGCTGGGCGCTGGCGCTGGCGCATGCCAAGTCAGGCGATCCGGCGATGATCGCGGGCTACTGCGGCAACAGCGACGAACTCGACGAGGCCGTCGCCAAATTCGCGCTGACCTATGCCAGGCAGACCGACAAGGACTACGAGGCGCTCGACAAGGCGCGGCGCAGCGGCCGTATCCGAGTCGCCAGCGACTCAATGGTGAAGTAGGGGCCAGCAGCCTTTCAAGATCTCTTGGGCCGCGAGCCCGGGCGGAGTAATCTCCGCCCTGAGACACTCGCGGTCCGTATGGGATCGATCCTACGCCGCGGCGACGGCCTTCCAGGGGCCCACTTCGAGCCAGGTGCTCTGGTAGGTCGCGCCTTCGCCGATGTCGGTGTAGCGGTCGGAGCAGAGCATGTTGATCGTGCCGGAGAGCGCCTCGCCGGTTGGCCGCTGGCCGGGCACCAGCAGGACGCCGGGCTGGACCTCGTCGCCGACCTTGAGCATCAGGCCGATTTCGCCGCGGTCGTTGAAGACGCGGACCTCGTCGCCGTCCTTGAGGCCGCGCTTCTTCGCGTCCTCGGGATGGAGGATGCAGAACGGCTTGCCCTCGCGGTTGCGCAGGAAGCCGACGCCGGAATAGGCCGTGTGCGCCTGGAAATAGCCGGGCGCGGTCAGGAGCCTCAGCGGCCACTTCTTCGCCTCCGCCTCATCGATCGCATCGGGCGCCCAGTCCGGCACCGGCGACACGCCCATCTCGGCGAGCTGCTCGGAATAGAACTCGAGCTTGCCGGACGGCGTCTTGAAGGGCTGGCCGTCCCAGTCGTGCTTGATGTGGATCGACTCGCCCGCGAACAATTTTGCCGGATCGGCCTTCGAGGCGGGACCGGTCGCGCCCTTGAACAGCTCCTTCGCGGCCTCCTGCGGCGCCAGCGTGAAGATCCTGTCGGTGAGGCCCATGCGCCTGGCCAGCGCCTGGGCCACGTCGAAGTTGGAACGCGCCTCGCCCGCGGGCTTCGCCGCCGCGGGGCCCCACTGCATCCAGTAGGCGCCGTAGGCGCGGTAGAGGTCGTCGGTCTCGAGATAGACCGTGGCGGGCAGCACGATGTCGGCGTACTTCGCCGTGTCGGTCATGAACGGGTCGTGCACGACGGTGAACAGATCCTCGCGCGAGAGGCCTTTCTGCACCTTGTGAACCTCGGGGCAGGTCACGGCCGGGTTGTTGGCCGAGATGTAGAGCGCGCGGATCGGCGGGTCCTTCATGTTGAGGAGCTCGTCGCCAAGGCGCAGATGATTGACGGTGCGGGCCACCGGCTCGCCGCCGCCCGGACGGCGCACGGCCGCATAGTTGAGATCGCACGACGCGGCGGTGAGCAGCATGGCGCCGCCGCCCTTCACGGCGTAGTGGCCGGTGACGCCCGGCAGCAGGGCGACCGCGCGCAGCGCCTGGCCGCCGGCGGCCAGGCGCGTCATGCCTTCGCCGAGGCGGATCATTGCAGCCTTCGCCCTGCCGTACATCGCCGCGAACTTCTCGATGTCGGCAACGGGCAGCCCGGTGATCTCGGCCACCTTGTTCGGCGGGAACTTCG
>JAUXRT010000679.1 GCA_030681635.1 Reyranella sp. | reverse complement strand
GTCACGACGGCGGTGCGATAGCGATCCAGGGACATGGCTTCTCCTTTGCGCGGTGCCGGTCGATCGTTACATTGCCGACCATAGCGCATCGAAAGGCGGAGCGAGTTATGGCCAAGAAGCTTTTCCCCGACGGCACCGAGGTCGCAGGGTTCTATGTCCGGACCATCAGGAGTGGACCGTTCGTTTTCGTCTCGGGCACGACCTCGCTCAACGCCAAGGGGCAGGTGCAGGGCAAGACCGCCGCCGAGCAAACGACGATCACCATGCGCAAGATCGAAGCCGGCCTGAAATCCGCCGGCGCCCGCCTGGCCGATCTTGCCCGCACGACGATCTATGTTACCGACATCCGCGACATGGCGGCCGTCAGCAAGGCGCTGGGCAAGTCCCTCAAGGGTTCGGTCGTGACGTCGACGCTGGTCGGCGTGACGGCCCTTGCCGTGCCGGGACTGCTGGTCGAGATCGAGGCGACGGCCGTCGTCGAGCGTTGATTGGGGGGTATCGGATGAGCGGGATGAAAGTGCGACTGCTGGGTCGCCGGCAGGCGCTGGTCGGGGTTGCGGGAACGATGCTGGCGGCGCCGGCGATTGCCCAGCAGCGGGTCAAGTCGGGAACGGTCAACATCGAGCAGGTCCAGGTGGCCTTCATCGGCAGCGGCAATGTCGGCAGCGGCACGCTGCACTTCCACGGCAAGAGCTATCGCTTTTCGGTCGGCGGCCTGGGCGTCGGCGGCTTCGGTATCTCCAAGATGGAGGCCTGGGGTGACGTCTACAATCTGAAGGAGCTACGTGATTTTCCGGGGCCCTATGGCCAGGCGCGCTACGGCGCTGCGGCCGGAGACAAGGGCAGCGGCGAGATGTGGCTGGAGAATCCCAACGGCGTGATGATCGACCTGAAGACACGCCGTCAGGGCCTTGCCGTGTCGCTCGGCGCCGACGCCGTCATCATCGATTTCAAGTGAGCGCGGAGATGACGACCATGGCTACGATCCGTCGCGCGCTTGCGGCCTCCTTCTGCGCGGTCCTCCTGTCGGGCGCGGCTCCGGCCTTCGCCCAGGACGAGGTGCAGACCTTCAACGCCTTCGCCCTGGCGGCGGCCAACGGCACGATCGTCCGCGCCGCCGAGAAGCAGCTCGTGGTGGTCGGTACCCTGGCCGGGCCGTTCTTCGTCGAAACGGATGAAGGGCCGGTGCCCAGCGGCCAGGTCACCTGCGCCGCGTCAGTGCGGATCGATCGGGCGACTGCCCGCCAGACCGGCAGCGGCGCCTGCACTTTCACGGCACAGGACGGGGCCACCGCCTGGGGCGAGTGGGATTGCGCCGGCTACGAGCTGGTCGGCTGCCGCGGCACCTTCAAGCTCAATGGCGGAACCGCCCGGCTTGCCGGTGCGACGGGCGAAGGGACGATGATCTGGCGGCCGGCCGCCCATGAGATGAAGAAGCAGCTCGACGGCTCGACCCTCGACAGCGCCAGCGGAATCCTTCTGTGGCGCAACTTCAAGATCAAGACGAAGTAGCCCGCCCGCGTCAGACGCCTCAAGCGGGCGGGAAAGAGATCCTGTTGCGCCGGAGGAGATCCTCCAGCGCCTTGATGCCCTGCGCGTAGCGGCCTTTCTGGCAGTCGATGCCGGCACCCAGGCGGGTCATGTCAGGTCCGCCCGAGCCTTC
>JAUXRT010000391.1 GCA_030681635.1 Reyranella sp. | reverse complement strand
TGGTTGGGTTTTTTTTATTCTCCTCCCCCTTCGGGGGGTTGGTGCCCCGATGGGGGGGTGGGGGTCATCGCTTGCGCTTCAACCTCCACGACCTGTGGAGGTGCGATGTCCGCCGCAGCAGCGTCCAAGTCCTTGATCGGTGTGGCGGATTCGGCCTCAACAGGGGACGCCTCATGCGCGGCAGAAGCGGGCATTTTCTGATTGTCCATCTCGCGCAGGCGGATCTCATGGGCGCGCTGCTCGCGGCGCTCCGCGCGCGCCTCGGCGCGGGCGCGCTGGCCGTCCTCCAGCTTGAGCAGGAACATCAGCGCGCGGTCGTCGTGCACGACATGCTCGCCGATCTGCTTGCCGCGGAAGAAAACCGGCCGCGTGCGCGGCTCGCCGGCGCGCAGTTTTAGCTCCTGGCTGCTCTCCAGATAGCGCTCCGCCACGATCTCGTCGCAGCGATTGCGGAAGCCTTCATATTTGGCCCGCCAGCGCCGCACCGTGCTTTCGTCGACACCGATGCGGGCAGCCGCCTCGCGATAAGTGCGGCAGCGGCGGAACTGGTTGAGGAAGCGTATCCGCAAGCGCCAGCCGCGCTGGGCCGGCAGGGCCCGCTTCGCCGAAGGACCGTCGAGCAGCGCCCGCTCGATCGCCTTGGGCGCATTGGCGATGCGCGCGGCGCTCTCCTTGGCTTCCTGGGCCTCGCGCGCCTCCCGCGTCTCCTCGCGCGCCTTCGCCTCGATCTGGGCCAGGCTCATGCCGTGCATCTGCGCCGGCGGGTGAAAATTCTTGCCGTGGATCCGCATGTAATAGGCCGCCTCGGTCCAGCTCAGCCCTTCTATCGGCGGGTTTTCGCGCACCCCGAACGGACGGTTTTGATCGTAAAATGACATCCAGTTCCTCCTATCCCTTGGCCTTTTCAGGCCGGAAACTCCCTTCGAAAGGATATATAGGGACGGATAGGATAGGAGTCAAGAGGCAATCCTTCTAGGGACGGCCGATCTCGAGCAGGGCGCGGCGCATGGGCTCGCTCGAGACGTGGAGCAGGCCGTGGTGCATGGGATCGCCCAGCTCGAGGAGCATGAGAACGGCGCCCATCACCGCGAGCGCGGAGATGAAAAAGCTCGTGATCACCGTGGCATTGACGGGCGCGAACAATCCGAAGCTGACGAAGATGAGGGAGAGCCAGAAGATCAGCACGAAGAGGAATTCCACGGGAACCGTGGTGCCGGGATTCTCCCAGAGCAGCCATCGTTCGGCGTAGATGTTGGCGGTGATGGCCAGAGCCTGCGCGTGCAGCGCGGGATGCCGCCGGTCGGCGGGCGACAGCGCCAGGGTGGCCTCGAGAAGACCATCCAGCAGATCGGCGGTCTCGCGATTGGCGGTCGAGGGCGCCGACGCGGGGAACAATTCCTCGTTTTTCTTGGCTGCGTAGGCACGCAGCGCCGCCCGCGCCCCATTCGCCTCCGGCCCGTAGATCCGCAACAGATGATCGAGGTTGATGAGGTCGGAACTGAGCTTCTTCACGATGCCGGTATTGGCCGAGAAGGAACTGTTCGCCGACGACAACATCAGGGCAAGGACCAGGGACGTCAGCGACACCACAATACCGGCCGACAGCTTGACCGCCGTGGCCGACCCTTCGCTCAGGTGATGCTCCGGCAGGGCCCGCGCAATGAAGATGCCGATCAGCGAGCTGCCGAACATCGCGATAAAGGCGACGACGGAGATATACAGGTAAGAGCTGCCGATCATCAGACCTCACGCCAAACCCCGATGGATGTAGCTCTACTCTCTTCCAGGGGCGTCCGCTGCCCGAAGATGGCGATGATTCGGTTATTCGATGACCTCGTCGGCGCGCGCGAGCAAGGCCGGCGGCACGATGAGGCCGAGCGCCTTCGCGGACTTCAGGTTGACGATGAACTCGAACTGCGTCGGCTGCTCGATCGGCAGGTCAGCCGGCTTGGCGCCCCTGAGGAGCTTGTCGACATAGGTGGCGGCACGGCGGTGCTGCACGGCCGAGACCGGTTGATAGCTCATCAGGCCACCGGCCTCGGCGATGACTCTCAGATGGTACACACCCGGCAGCCTGTGGCGCGCCGCCAGCTCCGCCAGACGGGTGCGGTTGACCGCGAATATGCTCTCGCCGGTGTTGATCACGCCTTCGGCGCGTTCTTTCACTCCCGCTTCGAACGCGGCGGGAAGGTCGTCGGGTGTTCGAATATCCTGGATCTGCAGCTTTATGCCGAGCGCGGGAGCCGCCTCTTCAAGGGCCTTCACCGAAGATGCCGCAACCGGGTCGGACAAGTGCGTAAGCACGAGCACGCGCGAGATTTGCGGCACGAACTCCCGCAACAGCTCCAGCCGCTTGACGGCGAGAGAGGGAAACATCAGGGACAGCCCGGTGACGTTTCCGCCGGGACGGGCAAGGCTGTCGACCAGGCCGGTCCCCACGGGATCGCCAAGGCCGACCATGACGATCGGTATGGTCTGCGTCGCGCTCTTCGCGATCAGCGTGGCAGGAGTCGTCGATGTAACGATGACGTCCGCGCCAAGGCGCACGCATTCAGCAGCAAGGGTCGAATAGCGTTCGGCCTGACCATCGGCGGTCAGATAGTCGATGAGGATCGATTGCCCCTGGACATATCCCAGATCGCGCAATCCCTCGAAGAACGCGCCAAATCTTGTCGATTGCAATGTTCCCGGATCGAACGTCAGGAAACAGAGCCGCGGAAGCTTTTTCGGCTGCTGCGCGTGCGCCGCGACCGGCCACGCCGTCGCGGCGCCGCCGAGCATGATGACAAGGTTGCGCCGCCTCATCTGCTCCCTCACCAGCTGCCGTAGCGTTCCACGAGGCTCCGCCACAGCGCATTGCGCTCGGCACCGAAGCCATCGCCGGTGCTGGTCGCGTCGCGCTGCGCGGCCGTGATGACCAGCGCCAGCCGAAGCTGCGGATCGACGAAGATCGACTGCCCGTAGACGCCGAGCAGAGCGAAGCGGCGGCTGGATCCCGGATAGGTCCAGAACTGGTAGGCGTAGCCGTAATAGGGCGTGGCGGTCCCCGGCGCGAAGGCGGCCGGCTGGCGGCGGAAGTCCGTCGCCTCGATCAGGTAGTCGCGCGGGATGATCTGGCGGCCGTCGCGCACGCCGTCGTCGGCCAGCAGCATCGCGAGGCGCCCCCAGTCGCGCAGCGTGGCATTGAAATTTCCCCAGGCGTATTCGATGCCGCCCGGATCGACGGTCCAGGTGGCGTCGGCCTCGGCGCCCATGGGCTGCCATAGCCGCTCAGTGACGTAGGACGAGAGCCCCTGCCCCGTCGCGCCCCGGACCACGAGGCCGAGCACGATGGTCTCGACGGAGGCGTACTTGAAGCGCTGACCCGCCGGCGCATCGCGGGTCCCGAAGGAACGCAGCGCCGCGATGGTACCGTCGCGGAACTGCCGGGACACGTACTTCGACAGATCGTCGCTGCCGTCATAGCGCTCGCTGAACTGGACGCCGGAGCCCATGCGCAGCAGCGCCCGGATCGGCGTCTCGCCATAGGCCGAGCCGGCCAGCTCCGGGGCATAGACCGCGGCGTTGTCGTCGAGCGAGCGGATGCGGCCTTCCTGCAGCGCGATGCCGACGGCAATGGAGGTGATCGACTTGGCCATCGAGTTCGACAGCAGCCGCTGCGCCGGCGTGCGGTCGTATTGATAGCGTTCGACCTGCACGACGCCGTCCTTGATCACCATCAGGCCGGTGATCCGCCGCCGGGCGAGGAAGTCGTCGATCGTGCGGCCCTGGTAGAGGTAGGCGGGCGGGGTGGCGGCAACGGGCAGTTCGCGCGGCTTGTCGGCGCGGGGCAACCGATGATGCGGCAGGATGCTGTCGAGATGGCTGAAGGAGCCCACGCGCACCCGCTCGTCATAGAACCAGGTCGTGCGCGTGCCGACGGGATAGCCCTGGTCCCTGCCGAGAAGCTCCTCGTCCGGCGCCGCGCGGGCGGATGCCCCGCTGCAACAGACCCAGAGCAGGGGGAGCACGGCGATCAGGTTTCGCCGGCGATATGTGCTTGCCTTGGGCATCCGGAGGTCCCTCCCCTCGACGGAAGCCTATCTGGAATCCGGTCGGGCCGAAATCCGGCCAGGCTTCACTTCCCGGCCGGCCGCGCCCTCCCGACGATCAATCGTCATCCTCAGGCACGTTGGGCAGCCCGGCAGGCGGCGGCGTGAACTTCTTGTTCCGCAAGAGCTTCTCCATGGTCGAAATGCCCTCGGCATAAAGACCCCTGCGGCAGTCGTGTTCGGCACCGAGACGGGTGTGATTGCGTCGGCCGTCGGAGTCGTTGCTGCGGCCCACGGCGTAACGATCGAAGTAGGCGATGAGCTGCGAGCAGCGCGCCTTGAGTTGCGCCGTGGTCCGGTCTGTCGTCGGCGGAGCCGCAGCCGGGGACGCCGCTGGCGTTGCGCAACCCGTCGCGCCGAGCACCAGCACAAACGCCGCCAACAATGCCCAACGCTGCGGATGTTTCATCTGTCCCAATCCGCGTTGGTGGCCGGTGACGCCAAGAAGCCTAGACCAGAACAACCTTGCCGGTGGGCAAATCGTAGTACGCACCGACCACCTTGAGCTTACCGGCGGCAACCATGTCGCCCAGGATCGGCTTCTCGGTCTGCAGCCGGCGCACATTGGCCTGCACGTTCGCCACGACGGCACGCTGCTCGAGATTGGCTCCACCGGCCTTCACGACAGACTCGACGCCGGGCTTCATGGCCGTGACAAGACCCGCGATGTGGCCGGGCAGGTTGTTGCCCTTCTGAAGGGCGCCAATCGTCGCGCCGATCGCGCCACAGCTGGTGTGTCCCAGGAC
The DNA here is from genome assembly GCA_030681635.1 of Reyranella sp. Classification (GTDB taxonomy): domain Bacteria; phylum Pseudomonadota; class Alphaproteobacteria; order Reyranellales; family Reyranellaceae; genus Reyranella. The sequence goes on along the minus strand of JAUXRT010000391.1, from coordinate 3,679 downwards.
CATGATCACCTTGGTGCCCAGCACCGCTGCGCCATACTCGAGGCTGCCCAGCCCGTCGGGCGTCACGAAATTGCCGGCGACGCGGACGATGAACAATTCGCCAGGCCCCTGGTCGAACGCGAGTTCGGGCGCCACGCGTGAATCGGCACATCCCAGGATGGCGGCAAACGGCGCCTGGCCCTGGGCACGCGCGGCGCGCCCCGCCGTGAAGTCGCGCTCGTTCAATTTGCCGGAGACATAGCGCGCATTGCCTTCCATCAGGCGGGCAAACGCCGCATCAGGGGTATCGACGGCCCGCGTCGGCTGAGCGAATGCGCTCGTGGCCGCTCCCGTGGCTGCCGCCGTCAGCGCCAGAGCGCCCAGTCCCGCCGAAAAAACAGTGCGACGCGAAAGACCACGTGAATCACAGACGTAGCACATTGTGTTTCCCCCCAGGCAGTATTGGCATCCAGCCTGCAACGTAATTGAGGAATGGCCATCCTTTCAACCGCTATTGCAGCGCACAGGTCATGCGCTTCGGCGCGCCCGCCACGCCATGACGGCGACACCCATCAGCAGGACGGCATTGACGACAAGGGCGGCGAGATAGGCGCTGTCGAACGCCCGGTGCGCGGAGGCGATCAGCAGGCGCGCGGCGTCGGCCGGCAGGGTTTGCGCCGCGGCCAGGGCCTGGTCGATGCCGTCACGCGCCTGGGGCGACAGCGCCGCCCCGCCCGGCAGGACGAAAACCGCCGCGTAGACGCCGGCCAGCATGCTGCCCAGCACGGTGATGCCGATGGCGCCGCCGAGTTCGATGGACACTTCCTCGATCGAGGCGGCCATGCCGGCGTGCTCGGGCGGGGCGTGGCTCATGATGGCGTGCGAGGCCGCCGCCAGCGACGCGCCGACGCCCAGGCCAAAGACCGCCAGGCACACGAGCTGGGGCACCGCGCCGGCATTGGCGGACAGCAGCAGGCCGGCGACGCCGACGGTGCCCAGGAGAAGCCCGCCGGCGATGACGCGGTTGGCGCCATGGCGCGGCGTCAACGCGCCCGCGAGCGGGCCGCCGACGAAGGCCATCACCGAACTCGGCAGCAGGAACAGCGCCGCGTGCAGCGGCGAATAGCCGAGCACGAGTTGCAGCCGCTGGCTCAGCACCAGCGACAGGCCGATCACGCTGAAGGCCGCGACCAGCGCGGCCCAGACGGCGAGCCTGAAGCCGCGATCCTGGAACAGGGTGAAATCGATCAGCGGAGAGGCGCTGCCGCGCTGGCGGCGGGCAAACCAGACGAACGCCGCCGCGCCGATCGCCGCCGCCGTCGCCGCCACCGGGAGGGAGGGCGCGGCCATGGCCGACTCCTTGAAGGCGTAGGCAAGGCCCACCAGCCCGACCAGGATCAGCACCGAGCCGAAGAAGTCCCAGCTCCTGTCGCTTCGGCCCGCGCTGTGGGGAATGAAGACAAGCGTGGCCAGGAGCGCCACGACGACGACGGGAACGTTGACCAGGAAGACCGAGCCCCACCAGAAATATTCCAGCAGCACGCCGCCCACCAGCGGCCCGGCCGCCGCCCCACCCGAGGCCACCGCACTCCACAGGCCGATCGCCAGCGCGCGTTCCCTCTCGTCTTCGAAGGTCAATCGAATGATCGACAGCGTGGCGGGCATCATGATCGCGGCGCCAACAGCCAGCAGGGCACGTCCGGCGATCAGCAGCATGGGCGACGGCGCAAAGGCCGCGACCAGCGAGGCCATCCCGAACACGACGAGGCCGGCCAGGAACATGCGCCTGTGGCCGATGCGGTCGCCCAGCGTGCCGCAGCCCGGCAGGAGGCCCGCCACCACCAGCGCATAGGCGTTGATGATCCAGAGCTTCTCCGAGGCGCTGGCGCCCAGCTCGCGGGTGAGCGTCGGCAGCGCGGTGTGAAGCACCGACATGTCGATGACGATGAGGAACAAGGCGCTGGATACCACCGCCAGCACGAGCCAGCGGTTCGTTCTTGAAACTGTCAATGCATTGCCTCCCCCGCGACGCCCCTCCTCCATATCTACATAGGCTTGGCGGCGCTATCCTGCGCGAGCCGGGAGGACGGGGATGGTTGCCAGCGACAGCTTTGCCGAGTTCCTGCGCGAGCAGCTGGCGCCGCTCGGCCGGGTCACGGTGCGGCGCATGTTCGGCAAGGCCGGCGTGTTCTGCGACGGGGTGATGTTCGGGATGGTGAGCGACAACATGCTCTATCTCCGGCTGGACGCGCACAACCGGCCGGCCTTCGAGGAGGCCCTGTCCTTTCCGCTCCTCAGCTACGAGAAGAAGGGCAGCACCATCGATCTTTCATTCTGTCGTGCGCCGGAGCGGCTGTTCGACGAACCCGACGAACTCGTCGCGTGGGCGCGCCTGGCCCTTGAAGCGGCGCGGCGGGTGGCGGCGAAGAGAAAGAAGCGATAGCCCCCGACTCAACGATAGCCGACTCAACGATAGCCGACTCAGCGATAGCCGGCGGCGCGTCCGGTGAATCGGTTGTTCTTTCCATCCTTGGAACCGGCGGACCGCTTGGTCTTGGTCAACTCGCGCAGTGAACCCAGTCTGGTCAGGACCGGGGGCTGGTAGGGCTTCTTCGCCGGACGCTGTGACGACTGTGAAGTTCCTGCGGAATCGTTCATCGGTCTGTCGTGCATGCGAAACTCCCTACGCTGATATGGAACGATGAGTTGTTTCGGGTATGGCTCCACCGCCGGCAGATCGCAATCGGCATCGACGGGCCTCCAACCCAATTGTTGCCACATTGATGCGCGCACGCCGACCATGAAGACGATGACGATGAAGCGGCAGCGAGAACCGCTACATTGCGCGCATGAGCGCTGCACCTTTGTCGAGCAGCGGCAGGACCTTGTCCTTTTCCTGCGGCGGCACGCCGAACACGACGCGGTCGACGCCGGCGTCGCGGGCGCGCTTCAGCGCCTCGCCGTCCATGGCTGTACCAAACAGCGTCACCGGCACATCCGCTTCGGCCCGGCTGGCCTCTTTCAGCAGCGCGCGGAACGGCGGCAGCATGGCCAGCGTGTCGCCGCCACGGCCACCGATCGGCATCCAGCCGTCGGCATAGGCCACGGCGCGGCGCGCGCCCTGCGGGAAGCCGCCGCCGACGATGATCGGCGGATGCGGCTTCTGCACCGGCTTGGGCCACTGCATCATCTCGTCGAACTTCACCAGCTCGCCGCTGTATTTCGGCTTGGCGTTTCCCCAGATCGCCTTCATCGCCTCGATGCGCTCGCGCATCAGCTTGAAGCGCGTGCCGAAGGCGGTGCCGTGGTCGGCCATCTCCTCCTCGTTCCAGCCGCCGCCGATGCCGAACAACACGCGGCCGCCCGACAGGCGGTCGACGGTGGAGACTTCCTTGGCGGTGTGGATGGGATCGCGCTGCACCACCAGGCAGACGCCGGTGCCGAGCTTGATCGTCCTGGTGACGACGGCGGCGGCACCCATCGCCACGAAGGGATCGTAGGTGTCGTAGTACCATTTCGGCAGCTCTGCGCCGCCCGGCCACGGCGACTTGCGGCTGGTGGGAATGTGGCTGTGCTCGGGGAACCACAGCGATTCGAAGCCGCGCGCCTCGGCCTCGACGGCGAGCTCGTGCGGCGGCACCGCGTAGTCGGTCGGAAACATCGTGATGCCGATCTTCATGCCTCTTCTCCCCTTGTCGTT
>JAUXRT010000020.1 GCA_030681635.1 Reyranella sp. | reverse complement strand
CTCGTGGCCGTCGCCTCGGAGGTGACGGGCCCGATCCTGAAAGTGCATGTCGTCGACAACCAGAACGTCAAGAAGGGCGACCCGCTCTTCACCATCGATCCCGTGCCCTTCCAGCTCATCGTCAACCAGCGCCAGGCCGAGATCGACGAGCAGACGGCGCTCGTGAAGGTGTCCCGGGAGGAACTCTCCTCGTCCAAGGCGGCGCTGGCGGCGTCGACCTCGGCCCACACCTATGCAGAGCAGCAGCAGATCCGCTATGCCGACCTCGCCAAGAGCGAGTACGCGCCACGCGCCGAACTCGACAAGGCCAACGACGATCTCCGCCGCACGGCGGCCGAGATGCGGATTTCAGAATTCGGGATCGAGAAGGCGCAGAACGGCATCGTCGCGCACCAGGCCGCGCTCAACAAGGCGATGGCCGATATGGCGACGGCGCAATGGGCGCTGGGCAAGACCCAGGTCGTGGCGCCGACAGACGGGGCGGTCACCAACCTCACGGTGCGGCCGGGCGACACGGCCAATGCCAACGTGCCGATCATCGGCATCGTCGATGCCCACGCCTGGCGCATCATGGCCAACTACAAGCAGGACTATATCCGCTCCTTCACCGTCGGCGGCGAGGCCTGGGTGTGGCTGGACAGCCAGCCGTTCCAGTTCCATCGCGCGCGCATCCAGGGCATCGCCCGTGGCTTCAGCCGCGAAGTGGGCGAGACGAAGCTGCTGCCCTATGTGGCGCCGACCACCGACTGGATCCGCCTGCAGCGCCGGATTCCCGTGACCATCACGCTGGTCGATCCGCCGCCCGGCCTGAAGCTCTACATGGGCGCCGACGCGCGGACGATAATCTTTCCATGACCGAATCGATCCTGCGGTCGGTGATCGAGGATCTGGCCGAAGCCGGCCGCATGGCCGATCGCGCGTTCCAGGGCTGGTGGAAAGAGCTGGGCGAACTCGGGACGGATCCGACACGAACCAGAATCTGCCTTGTCGCCGCCATCGTCGTCCCTCTGGCGACCACCATGGCGCTTTGGCTCGAGGCCGAGTCGGTGTGGTGGGCGGCGATCAGCGGCTACATGACGATCATGTCGTCGGGGGCGGCCTCGATCCGCAAGGGTCTGCTCCGGCTTGCCGGCACGATCGGCGGCGCCGCTGTGGGCTTCATCATGGCGCGATGGCTTCCCTACGATCACTTTGCGCTCAGCCTGTTTCTTGCCGGCGCCACGATGCTGGGGGTGGTCGCCATGCAGGTGAGCCCGCATGGACTCGCCTGGCTGTTCGGCACGATCACCTCGATCCTGGTGCTGCTGGAGGGGCTGAACAGCCCCCTGCAGGTGCCCTACATCGCCTTCTATCGCATCTTCGAAGTGGGGATCGGCGTCACGGCCTCGGCCATCGTGGCCAATCTCCTCATGCATTGGCATGCCGACCCGGCGCCGCCGGTCCCGGGCTGGCGCCATCTGCTGGGCGCGCAATGGCCCGCGATGCTGCACGGCATGCGCGCGGCGATCGCCGTCGTCGTCATGATGCAGGTCTGGATCTGGATGGACCTGCCGCAGGTCACGGAGATGTGCATCAGCATCGCGGTGGTGATGTCGGCCCCCGTCATCGGCGATGGCTCGCTGGGCACAAGGCATGCGGTGGCCGAGCGGTCCCTGCATCGCATCCTCGGCTGCTTCCTGGGCGGCATCGCGGCGCTGGCTTGCCTGGCGCTTCAGATCGAGTCGTTTCCCTGGTGGCTCGCCATGATCGCCGGCAGCGTGTGGATCGGCATGCACATCCAGAACGGCCGGCACGGCGTTGGCTACCTCGGCACCCAGGCGGCGTTCGTCTTCATCGTCACGCTGATCCAGGGCCCGGCCCCGCCCACCAGCATCATGCCGGGGATCGACCGTTTCGTCGGCATCAGCGGCGGCATGGCGATCCTGCTGATCATTTCGCTGATGCTGTGGCCCAACGAGACCGAGCGGAAGCAACAGCGCGAACAGTGAGGTGACGCGGTTCGCCGCGGTGCGGGCGCCGCCGTTCTCGTGCACTCGCTCTGCAAGGCTGCTCGGCGCCTGGCCTGCGGATTCGGAGCCGGCTGCCGGGACGATCTGGTCGACCGACGGACGATCGGGGGATGGGCGGGGAATGGGTTGGAGCGAGTCCTGCGCCGCGATTGCCCATCAATAGTTTGATGTAGCGGTTAAAATTGACGTGTGACCTTCAAGTAAGGTCTGAAGTTGGAGGCTCGGGACATACAACCAGGCCTCCCGTGTATTCAGCGGCTGTCCTCAACCAGCCCACGGAGCTATCGGCGGGGGCCATCGGGCAGGCCGCCACAACTTCAGGTAGACAGGCGCAAAAAGATCAACATACAGTCACCGTGCGAAATTCGGCCTTGGCCGAATTGAGCGTCTCAGTGGGCCTTTCATATCTTGGAAAGGGGTATCTGAATGTCACGTGAGGGTATGAGAATGGCGATCGCGCGAGCGATCGTCGACAAGGCATGGCGGGAAAAGTTTGTCGGTCCCAAAGGCAACATGCGCCATGCGATCAAGGAGGCCGGCTATCCGGTCAGCGATGGTGAAGTCGATTTGCTGAGCTGCAACACGATGGAGTCATTCGACGAGAGGTTTGTCACGATCGATAACTTCGAGGAGATGTGGCAGATCTCCGAGCGTCGCGTAAACGAGATTGTAGCGCAAAACGCAGCCGTCCTGCCGAAAATCAATGAGAAGACTTCGATAGGAACGCTTTGATTCGGCGGAGTCTGCTTCTAAGTTTAGAGCAACAACTCGGCCACCGGCTGAAACTTTCAACTGACGACTAAGGGGACGACTTGCTTACTTTGTCGTCCCCTTTTCGTTACTGGACCCCGGTACAAGCATGGCTCCCACGAGCCTCATCTTCCTGTTCACGCTGCACTGTCCGCTCGAGTGCGAGCATTGCATCGTCGATTCCAGCCCTCGTCGAAAAGAAGGGCTCGCCAACGATTTTGTCCTGAATGCAATCGATGAGGCCGCCGCGGCGGGCATCACGTCGGTTGGCTTCACGGGCGGCGATCCCTTCTCGCGCCGGGACGATCTCGCGGCCTTTGTGCGGAAGGCCAAGGATCACGCGATGGATGTGATGGTGGTGACCAGTGCGTTCTGGGCACGGTCCGAAGCCTTGGCGGTCCGGCATCTGTCCCGGGTGGAGGGAATTGATCTTCTCGGGCTGAGCACGGACGTCTACCACCATCGGTTCACCCCGCTTGCCAACATCGCGAACGCCATCCGAGCGGCAAAGCAGTGCCGGATTCCCGTGGAGCTGCAGGTCGTTTACACGGAGGACGAGCAGGTCGAGTCCATACGTGAAGCGCTGGGAGACGATCTGGTCGGCGTTCAGGTGAGGCGGCAGAAGCTATGGCCGGTCGGCCGGGCCGCCAAGTATCAAGCCGCGGCACTGAAGACCGCGCCGAACCTCGACGACCTGGACATGACTTGCCCGATGGGGGCGCCGGTCATCACCCCCGACCGGAAACTGAAAGGCTGCTGCTCCTCGCTCTTGAACCTGGGGAGCCAGAATCCCCTGATCCTGGCGAATCTGGAGGAACAGACGCTCAAGGCCGCGCTCTTCGAAGGGACCCGGATGAAGCACTATCAGTTTCTCCGGACATTCGGCCTCGCGCCGGTGGTCGAATTGATCCGGCGTGCCAACAAGGCGGATGCGCTGGCCGCCAAATACACCGATGTCTGTCATCTGTGTCACGATATCCATTCGCAGCCGCCGCTTGCGGCTTTGATCCGCGAAACATTCCAGGGTTGATCGCTCTCGACAGTTGGATCGGCACATGAAGAAGCCCCCGGAAGCCATACAGAAATACTTCGATACGCTTCATGGCATTCTGGGAATCTATCTCACCAACAAATGCAACGTTACCTGTCGTCATTGTTGTGTGAACAGCGGGCCGCAGGAAGATGGCAAGCTCGAGTTGGACCATCTTGTGCCGACGATCGTCGCCGGTGCTCGAGCGGGGATCATCAAGGGACTGCACATCAGTGGCGGCGAGCCGTTCATCTACCTCTCCGATGTCCGGGTGCTTCTGGGCCACGCGAAAGAGCTGGAGATTCTGGCCGGCGTAAACACGAATGTGTCGTGGGCGAAGTCACGCGACCGCGCGGAAACCCTGCTCCGGTCGCTGCCGGGGCTGACCCAGCTCCTGATCAGCACCGATACCTATCATGAGGATTTCATACCGCTCGCGAACGTGCGGCACGCGGTGGAGGCAGGCCTGTCGCTGGGGCTCGTCGTGCAGATCGCGGTGTGCACGCCGGGCGGCCGGGAAACGGACTTCGTGGCCAGGCTCAGGGACTGCCTTGGAGAGCGTCTTTCAGGCCAGGTCGACATCGGCCTGAATGCCGTCGAGCCTGTCGGCCGCGGCCGGGATCTCGAGGAGGCGCATTGGCGGAAAGTGAGCCGGCAGTTTCCGACGGGTCGCTGCTCGCAGGTCAACCGTCCGATCATCCTGCAGGGCGGGGATCTCTTCGCTTGCTGCAATTCCTGCGTCAGCGAGACCTGTCGTTCCAGCCCGTTGAACCTTGGCAACCTGCACTATGAGACGGTGGCGGAAAATTTCGAGAAGGCGGACAAATCCCATATTCTCCAGGCGATTCGCGCGCTGGGGCCGGCCTTCCTCGGCAATGCCCTGGTGGAGGCGGGATTGGGCCAGGAGCTGGCCGGCGAATACGGTGAGGGCGACATCTGTGGCCTGTGTTCCGACATCATGTCGAAGCCATCGTTGACCAAGGCCCTGGCGACCATCCTGTCGCGGCGCGAGCACCAGCAGGCAATCGCCATTGCGCGGGCCGCAGTCTTCGGTGAAACGTCGATGCTGCGGGACCTGATGGCAACGCGTCAGGCGGGCGAAACCGGCTGAGCAGCCACGGTCCTGAACAGGCCGCAGAGTTGCGAGGCCGTGGACGTTGCCGATCTTACGAGTATTGCCCTTTCGCGATCACTGAAGGGCGCGCTGTCGAGCGTCTCCTTCAGAGCGTGCGCATGGCTGACGTCGATGTCGCTATGCTCCAGCAGCGTCGACATCGCCTCCAGGGGAATCGAATAGCGAGCCGCCAGCTGCCTCAGATGCTCCGAATTCGGCGGCTGGGCTTCCAGCACATAGATGTATCCCATGATCGAGGCCGCGCTGATTTCCCGGATCAGGAAATACTGTCCGCCCACCATCGATACCACCGGATCGCAGGGAAAGGTGTCGCGAACCTCGTCTGCGGATCTTCCCAGGTGCTTCAGGTCCTGAAGCAGCCACAGATCGTGTCCCTGTTCCTCACCGATATGCCCTCGCAGGTAATCCCGAAGGGGCAGAAATCTTTCTTCAGTCATCAGCGATTGGGCCAGATCCATCAGCAGGCAGCTATGCTTCACATAGTGATAGGTCTCGATGAGCAATTGCGCATAGATTTTCTTGAAATCCTCGCGCTGGTTGATGCCCATCCAGGTTCTTCCCCTGTCCAGGAGGAAGGGCACCATCTCGACATTCAGGATATCGGACATTCGCTCGGACATGCGTGAATCCTGGGCACAGGAACGATGGCACTTCGAAGTGTATACCGCCGCCTTCTCTCAACCTACAAGCGGAGGCGCGGGATTGCAGGGCCGGCCCGGCATCCCCCGGCCGTCTTTCCCGTTTCGGCTCCCCGGTTTCGGCTCCTATGCAAATCGTGCGGAGGGGTCGCCCGCCAGCGCGCTTGTCCGGGACTGAACGGACGCTAGGTTCCGCGCCATGATCGTGAAAGCGCCGGCATCGGCCACTCCTCCGACCGACCGGATCCTGCGCGCCATCCTGGCCATCCTCTTCTCGGTGTCGTGCTTTTCGGTGCTCAACGCGATCTCCAAGACGCTGACCCAGCACTATCCGGTCGCCGAGGTCGTCTGGGCCCGCTACATCGTGGCTTTCGGCTTCATGCTGGTGCTGTTCCTGCCGAGGAGCGGCCGCGACCTTTTCCGCTGGCACAATATCGGCAGCCAGATCATCCGGGGTCTGCTGCTGTTCGCCTCGTCGTTCCTCTACTTCCACGGGCTGGTCCATATGCCGCTGGCGACGGCGGCGTCGATCTCGCTCTGCTCACCGCTGATCGTGACGGCGCTGTCGGCGCGCTTCCTCGGCGAGCCAGTGGGCACCAAGCGCTGGATCGCTGTCATGGTGGGCTTCGCTGGCGCCCTGATCGTGGTGCGGCCGGGCTCCACCAACTTCAACTGGTACGCGCTGCTGATTGTGGCCAGCACGACCAGCAGCGCGCTCTACCAGCTCTATTCGCGGCGCTACGGCCAGACCGAGCGGCCCGATGCCTCGGCCAACATGGCGACCATCGTCGGCACCGTGGCGGCGGCGCCCTTCCTGCCGTTCGAATGGGTGACGCCGGTGTTCGGCTGGGACCTCGTCCTGTTCCTGGGCCTCGGCGCCATGGCCGCCATCGGCCACTATTTCCTCACCATCGCCTACAGCCAGGCGCCGGCCGCCGTGGTGGCGCCGTTCAACTACACG